>DASPXY010001614.1:0-3465 GCA_035637055.1 Gemmataceae bacterium
CCTTCACCGCCAGCACCTTGCCCTTGCCCCATTCGCAGTGAAAAATGCGGCCGCGATACTGCTCCGGCAGGCCGTCGTCGTGGTAGACCCATCCCTGGCACGGCGAACCGCCGCCGAAGTCGTGGATCATCGGCAGCACCTCTTTTGGGTGCCGCGTGAACGCCCACGGGTAGCCCAGGAAGGCGCCGCGCGGCAGATACATGAAGCGCGTGTTCCAGCCGTCGCCGTCGTCGGTGTTGTCGCGCACGAAAATGCGATCGTCCTCGTCGAGTGCGACATCGAGATGGTTGCGCGTGCCGCTGGCGAACACCTCCAGCCCTGAGCCGTCCGGCCGAAACCGGATCACGCCGCCGCCCTCCAGGCTAATACGATGGCCTTCCTTGCTGTGGCGCCAGCGGCCCTCCGCGACGTGGATGCTGCCGGGGGGCTCCTCCGGTCGCTCACGCTCCCGGCTCGCCTTGCGCGTCATCTTCGGGATGCCCTTGTCGCCAATGCTCACATAGAGCCAGCCGTCCATACCCATGCGGATCCCGGAAGGGACGTGGTCGTTGAACCCGCCCGGCGGAGCGCTCTTCGGCCCCAGGTCGGTAAATAGATCCTGACGCTCCTTCGCCTTGCCCTCGGCGTCGAGCGTGAACACCGAGACGTACGGATAATGGACGACGTAGAGCTTATCGCGGACAATTTCCATCCCCATCACCGCCCATAGTTTCTCGGCGAAGAGGGTTTTCCGCTTCGGGTCGCCGTTCTTGAGCAGCCAGATCTTGTCGAGGTTCTTGTTCGACGGCCCACGCATGTCCATCGGATCTTCGGCGAAGTAGACGTCGCCGTTGGGAGCCACGCGCAGGGCGGTCGGCGCCTCGATCTCCGGGGCGGAAAGCAGCAGTTCCACCTTGAAACCGGCGGGCGCTTTCGGCAGCGGTTGCTGGGCGCGCAGTTCGGTGGCAGTGAGGACAAGGATCAGGGCCAGGGTCGGTCGCATGAGAGAATCCCCGGGCAATCTAGAGGGGCGATTCCTCGCCCCACTCCCAATCCAGAAAAAGTGTACCAATCCGGCCCGCCCTGAGAAAATCAAAACCCTCGCCTCTTCCCTCCTCGCCTTCTGCTTCCTGGCCCTTGGCCTGGGGATTCTCTGGCAGCCCACGCGCCCACCAGCGGCGCAAGCGGCCCAGGTCTCGGCCCCGCAGGACACGCCCAAAGACCAAACCCAACCGCCCCGAGACACCCAGCCCAAACAAGCAACTCCTGGCCAGAAAGACAAAGACGGCGCCAAGAAAGACGACAAAAAAGAGGCCAAAAAAGAGGATCCCAACGACGCGCCCTTTTCCAAGATTCACGTGAAAAGTGGCAAGGTCGTCATCACCCAGACCGGCAAGCAATCCCTGGAAGCCAGGGGCAACCCGATCTTTGTGCAAAACGCGAAAACCGGCGTGGAAGACGGTACCCTCCATCTGGAGGGATTCAACGTCGAGTTCATCGTCACGCTCAAGGATCTATCCGGGCTGACGATCGACGGGCTCAGCACCGCGGAGATCAAGGATCTCAAGACCAAGCGCCTGGAGGTCACTGTCAAGAGCGGGGCGAAGGTGGTCGTCGCCGGAACCGCGGACGAGCAGGTCATTGACGTCTCGGGTATTGGCAGATTCAACGGCGAAGCGTGCAAAGGCAAGCAGGCCAAGGTGAAGGTGGATGGCGGCGGGCAGGCCGCCGTCAATGTCAGCGACAAACTGCACGCGACTGTGCAAGGCGTCGGACACGTGTACTATCTCGGCGCGCCGGCCATCGAACAGGACGTGGGCTTCGGCGCCCAGCTGCTGCAAGGCCCCGCCCCTGCGGCTGGCGTTCCTGGCATCGGCGGTCGCCCCGGTCGCCCCGATCGCCCCGATCGCTTCGGTCGATTCGCCGCTGCCAATCGGCTCGGGGTTGAGTTGACCAAGCCCAGCGACGTCCTCTGTGAGCAACTCGATCTGCCCAAGGACCAGGGTTTGGTGCTCAACAACGTCAAGGCGGGTTCCGCCGCTGCCAAGGCCGGCTTGAAGGACAACGACATCCTCCTCGAACTCGGCGGCAAGAAGGTCTCCAGCCAGGCGAGCGAATTCCTCAAAACGCTCAATGACTTCAAGACTGGCGCCAAGGTCGATGCCGTCGTTCTGCGCAAGGGCAAGCGCGAAACCGTCAAGGACGTGACCCTGCCCGAGGTGCCCAAGGACGCTTTTGCTCCAGGGTTCCCGCGCCGCTTGCCAAACCTTCCGAACTTGCCCAACATCCAGCTGCCCAACATTCAGCTGCCGAAGATTCAGCTGCCGAACCTTCCGAACGCAAACATCGGTGGCTGGCCGGTAGGCTTGCGGGAGGACTACAAGAAGATCGACTGGCAGTCGAACATGCAGAAGGCCGTGGAAAAAGCCCGGGCCGAGAACAAACCCATCCTGGCCTTCCTGTACGTGAACCAGCTTGGTCAAAAAGGCGGCGAATGCTGAACGGGTGGCCAACACAGCCGCAGCGGTTCGCTGTCGGACGAACAGGTGATCGCCAAGTTGAACAAGGACTTCGTCGCGGTCCAGCTGAATCTCACCGACCACGGGTTCCCCAAGGAAGCCCCCGGCCTGAAGGAAATCGAACGCGCCTTTCACGGGGAACAGCGGTTGTGGCAGATGGGTGGCTTCGTGGTGAGTGCCGTCTTGACGCCGGACGGCAAGCAGTCGTTGGGCGACTCGGGCATGTTGCTCAACAACCCAGGCCGGAACCCGGGCCAGAACCCTCATTTCTGGCCAAGCAGCTATTTGAAGTTACTGGAAGAAGGCCTGGAGCGGCATCGCCAAGCCGCCAACTAACAGCAGCCCAATTGGAAACCCACGAAAAAATAACCTCCCAGGAGCCTTGCCATGCGAAAAGCGATCCTCGTGCCCTGTCTGCTCCTCGGGCTCGCTGCCGGATGGACCCTTCAGGCCGATCCTCCCAACGCTGGCGGCAAAACACCGCCGCTTGCTGACCAGGAGCGCATCCAGAAACTCATCGAGCAGCTCGGCAGCAAACGCTTCGCCGACCGGGAACAGGCCGACAAGGAACTCGCAACCATCGGCCCTGCGGCGCTGGAGTTGCTACGGCGGGCGGCACAGAGCCCGGATGCAGAAATCAAACGCCGCGCCGACAAGCTCGTCAGCAGGCTAGAGCAACAGGCCCTCACGGTCGAGATGCTGGCCCCCAGGCGGGTGCGGCTCACCGTGACAGACGTCCCCGTCAAAGAGGCGGTCGCCGAGCTGGCGCGGTTGAGCGGCTACAAGGTCGAACTCGCCGGCGAGCAGGCGGGCCTGAGCGACCGCAAGATCACCCTGGACACCGGCGCGGTCACCTTCTGGGAAGCCGTCGAGCAGCTGTGCCGCAAGGCCGGCTTGGCCGAGCAGGTAAACGCCGCGCAACACCCCGTGCCATTCGGCCAGGGAGCGGGGGGCGTCGTCACCATCA
>DASPXY010001615.1:0-2008 GCA_035637055.1 Gemmataceae bacterium
GGCGGCGGAGCCGTTCATTCAACAGAGGACGCAGCAAGGCAAACTTGCGCCGCACAGTTTCCAGCACGGTGGTTCGGCTCATACAATCAACAATGGGCAAATGCGATGCCATCCGTTCAATTTATTGTTGCCCAGTTCCAAACTCGTGATGCGGTTTGGGAACACCGACCGCGCTATCACAGTCACCGACCAGCGGCTCGAACAGTTAGGGAGAGTCATCGGCGAACGACTGGGGCACATTGGCAGCCTGGACTGCGATGTGATGGCCACAGCCAAGGGTGTCTTGGTGTTGGATTTGAATCCGCGTCTTGGCGGGGGTTACCCCTTCTCGCATCTGGCGGGAGCGAACCTCCCGGCTGCGCTGATTGCCTGGGCCAACGGCGAGGAGCCCGACCCTTCCTGGTTGAAGACTCGGCCGGGGGTGGTGGTTTCCAGGTACGACGGTGTGATCGTCGTCGAGGAGGCCACCGGCGCGAACTGACGGACCTCAACGAGGAGGATACGATGAGCGAGTGGGGTCGGAGTTGTCAATTCGCAGTGATTGGAGCCGGGCCGTACGGCATGGCAGTGGCGAGTCATTTGCGCGCCGCCGGGTGGCAAGTTCGGATCCTTGGCAAGCCCATGGACTTCTGGGACAGCCAGATGCCAAGGGGTATGTGGTTGCGATCCCCTCTGGAGGGCTCGCATATTGCGGATCCGGAGCACGCCTTGACGCTGGATCGCTATCAGGCCAGTCAGGGCCGGGCACTGTCCAAGCCTCTGCCCCTGGAAGATTTTGTCGCTTACGGGCAATGGTTTCAGCGCCAGGCACTCCCTGACCTCGATCAACGCCATGTGGTCGGGGTCGAGAGCGAAGATGATGGTTTCCAACTGACGTTGGAAGATGGCGACCGCCTGGAGGCGGAACGGGTGATTGTCGCGACCGGCATTGGCTCATTCGCGCATTACCCGGCTCCGTTCGCATCCACGCCGCGGGCGCTGGTTTCGCATACCAGCGAGCGCAGCAATCGCGACCTGGGCCGGTTCCGGGGGCAACGTGTGCTGGTCGTCGGCAGTGGTCAGAGTGCCCTGGAATCCGCCGCGTTGCTCGACGAAGCGGGAATCGAAGTCGAGGTACTTGTGCGCCAGCCGCAAGTGCGCTGGTTGAAAAACAGTTCTTACCTGGAATGGCTGCTGGATTGCAGGGCGAACCCGTTCAAAACGCCAGGGAAAATCGGGCCCATCGGCATCAACTGGCTGATCGAGCACCCCTCTTTATTCACCCTGTTCCCGCGCCGCCTGCAGGACTGGATGGCCGTCCGGGCGATCCGACCGGCCGGGAGTAGCTGGCTGCGGCCCCGGACCCAACGGGTGACGTTCAGGACGGGGCGGCACGTGGTTTCCGCGGCCGCGCAGGGGGAGAAGGTCCGCCTGCACTTGGATGATGGAGCAGCCTGCGAGGCCGACCACGTGTTGCTGGGGACCGGCTACAAGATCGCCATTTCGCGTTATCGGTTTCTGTCTGCGGAGCTGTCGCAGGGAGTCCGAACCGTGAATGGCTATCCGGTCCTGGATCGGGGCTTCGAGTCTTCCATGCCGGGATTGTATTTCGTGGGCGCGACCGCTGCCTACTCCTTCGGACCGCTGTGCCGCTTCGTGGCCGGCACTCCCTTCACGGCCCGCGCCTTGACCAAGGTTGTCAGCAAGCACCCCCCGCGACGCCCTGTCGTTGCGGCCCTGGTGTGATTCCTGATGGTGGGGAGCCCGACGCGCCAGCGAGGGCCAGCCCTCGCTGGCGCGTCGGGCTCCCAAAAGGAACGTCAACAAGGTGGCAACCATGAAGCGCATCTACCTCTCTCCGCCGCACCTGGGGACCGAGGAGCTGGAGCTGGTCAAGGAGGCGTTTGCCTCGAACTGGATCGCCCCGCTCGGCCCGCACGTGGACGCCTTCGAGCAAGAGTTGGCGGCCGCGGTCGGCATTGCGCACGCTGCCGCTCTGTCGAGTGGGACAGCGGCGCTCCACCTCGCC
>DASPXY010001616.1:0-4820 GCA_035637055.1 Gemmataceae bacterium
GGCACCGGCCGGAATGTCTACCTGATCCGCCAGAACATCGACCGCCTGTACGGGGAGTACCTCGTCACGGCAGTTGTCATCGCCACCGGCCCAGGCCAGGCCATCAAGAATCTACTCCGACACATTCGCGCCCACCGCCCCGAGACGCTCGCCCGGCGCAGTCGCCTTACCGTGGTCCAGATTGGCGAACACGCTCCCGAGCGACTGGACCTGCACACGGCCGACGGCCCCGTAGACGGCGCGACTGTTGTCGCCGTCGTCTACGGGGAAGACAACGACGTCTGAGCGCAGCGAGCAGAGAGGAGGCCGCATGGCCGAACAGAAGTTTGCCTCACGCCCACACCCTGACTGCCCCTTGGTGGTCGCCTACGGGCTCGGCGTCGATTCGACCGCAATGCTCGTGGAGTTCGCCGCGCGCGGCATCCGCCCCGACTTGATCTTGTTCGCCGACACTGGCGGCGAGAAGCCGGAGACCTACGCATATCTCGACGTCATCTGGCCTTTCCTCGCCGACGTCGGCTTCCCCGATGTCATTGTCGTCCGTTACCAGCCCAAATGGGCGAGGTACGCGACGCTGGAAGAGCAGTGCCTGTACACCCGGACGTTGCCTTCGCTCGCCTATGGCGGCAAGAGCTGTTCTCTCAAATACAAGCGCGGCCCCCAGGACAAATTCGTCCGTGGCTGGCTGCCGGCCCAACGAGCCTGGCAAGCCGGGAGGAAAGTCATCAAGGCCATCGGTTACGACGCTGGCCCTGCGGACAGTCGCCGGCACCGCTATGTCGAGGACGCAGAGTATCGGTATTGGTATCCACTCGCCTCCTGGCGTTACGACCGCGACCGCTGCAAGGAAGTGATCGCCGCCGCTGGCCTGCCCATCCCCATCAAGTCCGCCTGCTGGTTCTGTCCGGCTTCCAAAAAGCACGAGATCGTCTGGCTGCAAGAACACCATCCCGACCTGCTCGAACGGGCCTTGGCCATCGAACGCAATGCGAAGGGCAAGCTTCGCTCAGTCAAGGGTCTGGGCCGGTCCTTCTCATGGGAGGACTACTTGCGTCAGCGTGACGACCTGCCTCTCTTCAGGCACGACGACTGTTGTGACTGACCCGTTTGCGATCCTGAGCGGTGCGCGGTGGCGGCACCTCTCGCAGACCAACAGCCGGTCAGGTCCGTCCAAGGCGATCTGCGCAGAAACGACGGCGTGCCGCCCGCATCAGTGTGACCGTGTCTGAGGAGATCGAAAACCATGTCCGACATCGGCCTGGTCGGCTGCTCCCAACGCAAACTCCCACATCCTGCCCCGGCACGTGAACTCTACAACTCTGCTCTCTTCCAATTCGCCTCTCGTTATTGTGCCGCGACCTGCGACCTCTGGTTCGTGCTGTCTGCCCAGCACGGTCTTGTCGAACCCGCGGAGATCCTCGCCCCTTACGATCAGTCGCTCCGCCGCCTGGACCAGGCCGGACGGGAGGCGTGGGCTGGGCGCGTGGTCGAGCAACTGCGGCAACGCAGTTTGCTCAACGCGGGCCACAGCTTCCTGCTCCACGCCGGGGCGGTGTACGCCAACCCGCTGATGCAACACCTCCATGCCGAGCAGCCTCTGCGGGGGTTGGGCATCGGTCAGCAGCTTTCCTGGTATCGTCGCCAACTGGCAACCCTGGACAGAAAGGAGGAGCGCATGGGCAAGACGTTACGTCTGCCGGCCCTGGCCGTGCGACAGGGTCAGCACACCCTTTACAGTTTCGCGGTCGATGGCAAGCAACTGGCCCAGTTCACAACCGTTTCCCGGATCAAACGAGACGACGACGGGACCGTTCTGGGCTACCAGCGACCGGAGATCTTACAACACGTCCAGCAGATCCGGGAGTACCTGGAAACGGCCAGCGCCCTGCTGCCCAACGCGGTCGTCGTCGCGTTCGACGAGCGCGTGCAGTTCACCCCCTCGGGGAAGGGCAACGGCTACAGCCAGCCGGGCACGCTGATGATCCCCTTGGGCGGCAGGGAGGTGGACAAGGTCGGCTGGCTGGTGGACGGTCAGCAGCGGACCGCGGCGCTGCGCGAGGCCAACGTCGAGCGGTTCCCCGTCTGCGTGGTCGGCTTCGTGGCTGTGTCCACAGAGCAGCAGCGCGAGCAGTTCCTCCTGGTCAACTCGACCAAGCCGTTGCCGCGTGGTTTGCTCTACGAACTGCTGCCGCAGACCGACGCGCTGCTGCCGCAGGCGCTGCGCAAGTACCGTTTCCCCAGCGTGCTGCTCGATAGGCTCAACCGCGACGAAGATTCGCCCCTGCGCGGCCTGATCCGCACGCCGACCTGTCCCGACGGAGTCGTCAAGGACACCTCGGTGCTGAAGATGCTAGACAACAGCTTGAGCAACGGCGCCCTGTTCTTCTTCCGGGACCGCGGTGGCGAGCACGACATGGAAGGGATGCTGCGCTTGCTGAAAGATTACTGGTCAGCGGTCGCGTGCGTCTTCCAGGACGCCTGGGGCAAACCGCCCAAGGAATCGCGCCTCAGTGGCGGACCTGGAATCGTTGCCTTGGGCTTCGTCATGGACGCCATTGTGGACCGGCACCGCCACCGCGGTCTGCCCAACCGCGCCGAATTCCAGGTGGACCTCGAACCGCTCCAACCCGTCTGCCATTGGACGGCGGGCTGCTGGGAGTTCAGCAGCGACCAGCAACGAAAGTGGAACGGTCTGCAGAACACGCCTGGGGACGTGCGTTTGCTGTCGAACCACCTGACTGCGCAGTACAAGGCCCTCGTCTGGAACCGTGCCGAACAGGCCGGTTGACCACCCCTTCGCCGCGTCCCAATTCTCAGCAACCCAACTTCACCTTCTGGAACCGAGAAGGAGGAGCCATCATGGATCAACTCACGTCCGCGGTGCGCTCGCCCCCCGACGGTCCTGCCGTGTCGGGAAAACCGTCCTGCATTCAACCGGAACTGGCGTTCGGCGAGGAGTTGTCCGTCACGCCTGACCTGAGCAGTTACCCGTGGATCGTTCTCAACTCTTCGGGAGGGAAAGACTCGCAGGCTATGCTCGATTTCGTCGTCGAGCAGTGCGACCGGGCCGACGTGCCGCGCAGTCGCCTTGTCGTGGTGCATGCCGATCTGGGTCGCGTGGAGTGGCCCGGCACGCGTGCCCTGGCTGAAGAGCAGGCCCGGCATTATGGCCTGGTCTTCCATGTCGTCAGACGCCGACAAGGCGACCTCTTGCAACACATCGCTGACCGCGGCATGTTCCCTTCACCCCGCGCGAGATTTTGCACCAGTGACATGAAGCGTGGGCCGGTCCACACGCTCCTCACCCGTCTCACTGGTCAGGCCCTGGCCGCTGGCCACGCTGCCCCCATTCGCATTCTCAACTGCCTGGGGATGCGCGCTCAGGAGAGTCCTGCGCGAGCGAAAAGACAGCAGTTTGGTCGCGACGAGCGGGCGAGCAACGGCAAGAGGACCGTCGACAGCTGGCTGCCCTTGCATGCCTGGACAGTGGAGCAGGTCTGGGCACGGATCAAGGCGAGTGGAGTCCGGCATCATCCTGCCTATGACCTGGGCATGCCGCGTCTGAGCTGTTGCTTCTGCATCTTCAGTCCACGCTCGGCTCTGCTCCTGGCGGGCAAGCACAACCCCGAACTGCTCGCGCAGTACGTCGCCGTCGAGAAGGCCATCGGCCACACGTTCCGGCAGGAGTTGCCCCTGGCCTCCATCCAGCAGGCCCTGGCCAACGGGGAAGAGCCCGGCACCGTCGCCGACTGGGCCATGTGACTCGGCCGGGTCGGCGCAACGTCCGCGTTCCCCTCGACAGCGGTCCGCGCATCGATCAAGCTCTACGGACCAGGGTATCGCCCAGCATCACCGAGAGGAACTGCCTCGGCTCTTCCTGCGCGGGTCTGTAGAGGATGCCCCCACTGTTCCTAATTCCTGGAGAGCAAGATGAGTGAAACGGCAACTGCCCCGTGGGACGTGGCCGCGATCAGCAACCTCGGCTTGCTGACCGTTTCTGGGGACGGCTCTACATCGCTGGTTTCCCTGACCCATACCTGCATCCTCGGCGCGTTCGCGGGCGAGCATGCCCAGCAGGGCATCCCGCACGTCCGGCTCACCAGCACGATGGAGCAGGCAGCGGCCAGGGACGCCGGCCTGGAGTACGACGGCAGCTGGCCCAGCTGGGCCCGGTCTTGCGCTACCTGGCAAACCATCCCGAGGTGAGGGACACCTCTCATTGGACCGGCGAGGTCGCTGCCGCGGTCGAGCGCACCGGCGCGGCGCCGCCAACGGGCCGGGTCGGCAGCGAGGCACTGGAAGCCCGCCCCACGGGCAACGCGACCGTCCCGCTCGCGGCGGACGACCCGATCTACGCCAACGTCCCGGGCGGCGAGGATGCGGCGCCTCCCAGCGACGCCTTCGAGGCGCTGGCCGTCGTCAACACCATCCGTGACGTCCTCTGGCGCGTGGGCGACGCGCATCGCCCCGACAAGGAGTGGGAACCCGACACCCTGGAGTACATCGCCGACATCCTGACCGGAGCCGGCCTGGGGCCGGTGCCGAAGAAATCAGCCCGAGACCTGGGCAGCCTCGACGACCAGCGGCAACAAGCAGCGGAGGACGCCTTCGCGAGTTACGACCTGGGCGATGTCGTCGTCAGCGACACGTCCGGCTGGGAACACTGCAGCGGCGAGGACGAATGGTCGCGGGTGTTCTTCGTCGAGGATCCGCCTGGCCCGAGTGTGCGCGAACTTTTCGTGGTGCGGTTCAAGCCCAGGAGCGCGGAGGTCAAGGAAGCCTACTGGAGTTGCTGAGTCGTCACGGGAGACGTCTCTGCG
>DASPXY010001617.1:0-4113 GCA_035637055.1 Gemmataceae bacterium
ACTGATTCCAGGCGGACACAGTAGAAATAGGAGCGTTGCTTTTTGCTATAATACCCATGTCCATTCTCCTGCGGCCTAGCCGGGTGATCTTGCCGGACTCCCGGCGGGCCGCGTTACCAACACCTCACTTGTAGAACTCGATCACGTCGGCGGGTCGTTTCCGCCGCCGCACCTTGGGCAAGGGCGGCGTAGCTGTCCGCAGCTGCTCGAATGCCCCCAGAGCCTCTTGCGTAATCCGCCAGCGGGGTTTCCTGCTCCCCAGTCGGCGTGAGACGTTCACGGCCTGCAGCTCACCCGAGCGAATCCAGCCGAGTACGGTATGCTCGGAGACGCCGTAGCGCTCGGTCAGGTCGTGGACGGAGAGCGTGCTACTCATCGCGGCGGCCCTCCGTGCTGGCGGTAACGGCTTGTTGACGCAGCCGCGCACGCGAGCGGGCGCTGGCGAGCAGCGCGTCGAGGGGGCTGGGCTGCAGATGCGCGGCGGGCGCCTCGGCGTGCTGGTCGGTGTTCAGCAGGGCCAGAAGCCAGCGCCGAACCGCGGCGTCCTCGGTCCGCTGTACCGCGGAGGAAAGGCACACGTCGAGGGGGCTCGGGTATCGGTTGGTGGAGGGTGCGTCAGTCGGCATCGCGCGCCCCCTCTCCGGTCGTGGTCTGGCGGGCGCGCTCCAGCAACACGTGCTCGACCAGTTCGGCATCGAACAGCAGCGCGGTGTCTGCCTTCAGGTGGGGGATGCGGCCGGCCTCGGCCTCTTCGCGAAGCCACTTCGCGGGGATGCGCAGCCGTCGTGCCAATGCAGGTAGTGACACCAAGCGTAGATCTCTGAGCGTCATACCCAGAGGATACACGGCGCTGCGCGGCGCAGGGGGGCAGCTAACGGGCAGTTAATGGGACAGGGAGTTTTTCGCTTGCGAGCACAGCTTCCGGCCGGCAGAGGTTATTGCCACCCCTTTTCGCTCTCCGTGAGGACGATGCACCCATCCGCAGGATTCCAGATGCTGGAGGTGCTTCCCCAGCGCGCTGCGGTCCCGGTTTAGGACCGCGGCCAAGTCACTGACGAGGATGGTTTCCGACAGTTCGCAGAGACGGCATAGGACAGGCCAGTCGTCCGGGTTGGGAATGGGGGCCGTCGAGTCCTCGGGCGGCGGGGGCTTCGGTGACCCGGCAAGCGTCGATTTGATGTTTGCGAGCATCTCCAAGACCTTCGCGTGTCGCTTGGCCTCATACTCCCGCCACACGTCCAGAGGCAGCTGCCCACCCAAGCCACCCCCGTCGCGTCCGGCAAGCATGATGTCCCACAGCTCCGCCGGCACTTCGTCTATCCAGTGCCTCAGCTGTTGTAACCGTCGTTTCAGCTTCGTGCAGGTCGGCACCCACTCTGAGGCGATCTGTCTGTACGTCGGTTTGTCGCGGGCGATGAAGTCGTGCGCCTGGATGGTTAGTTGTTCAACGTCGGCAACGATTGTGTCGAGGTCGAGAACGGGCGCGATAGGTGTTTCGGCTGACATGGTGTGTACTCCGGTAGTGCGGGCCGGCCGTCCCCGCGCCGCGCCGGAGTAGCCACGGCAGCGGGAACGTCGGCAGCCGGGTCATGACTCCCGGCCTTTCCGCATTGGGTGATTATCCCTTGTCAGGGCAGCGGGTGGCGCTCGACGTTGGCGAACAAGTCCTCGACGTCCGCGGCCAGCAGGTCGCGCTCGACGTCCGCCCAGCCGGCGACCCAAGCACTGTGGCCCTCGTCGTCCTCGCCGAGTGTAGTGGGGTCGGCGTGGCGCAGGTCGAACTGTACGGGCATACGAGCCTTGCGCAACGACTCATCGGTCCAGCTCCTTGGACACCACCACCCCGGCGTGGACGCACCCCAGCGGTTGCCCACGGGCGGGCGGTGCCAGATGAGGTACGACCGCCGCACCCCGCTGCGAAAGTCAACCTGGACGGCGGCGAGGCGGTCGCGGCCGCGCGTCGTCACCAACAGGTAGATGGATTCCACCGCGTTGCCAAGGACAGTCCGCAGCTTCAACCGCGCGGCCACTGGATCCTCGGCAGCCGCCAGCGCTTCCGCCAAGGTGCGGAATTCGGCCCACGTCTCTTCGACGGGGTGAGCCCGACGGTGCCTGGCATCGGCCAGTTCCTTCTCCAACTGCTTGTGCCGCTCCTCGGCCTGACGCAACACCCTGGCGTTGGCCAGGCTCGGCTCCTCGGCCTGGATCGCTTCCAGCGCTTCCACCCTCGCCCGCTGCTGGTCCCGCTGCTCAATCAGGAGCGCCACCTCGTCGGGCTGCGTGCCGGCCTTCCCGGCCGCCAGCTCGCACGGGTCTACCTCCCGCAACTCGCCGAGTAACGCGGCCTCGAAGGGCGCCAGGGGGAAGCTCAGGCACGCCGGCCCCTTGCCGCCGCGCGAGGAGGCGTTGACCAGCACGCGCGAGTACCTGCCCCCATCGAGTCGCTTCACCGCGACGTAACTATCGCCCTCCCGTGCGTTCGTGAGCAGCCCGGCGAACACGTTGACGAACCGCTCCCCCGACCGTGCCTCGGTTGGCTTGTCGTACCTCGCCAACCGCCGCTTCCGCTGATAGACGGCGGTCTGTGTGCGGCCCCCGAGCCGCCGGTAGGCTTCCTGAAGCGGCAGGGTGCGAATCAGGCGGTCCTCCTCCTCCGTCCACACCGTAGACTTGCCAGGGTTCAGCGTCCGTGCCTTCGCGCCGCTGCGCGCCTGGAGGAACTCGTCCTCGCTCACCGCCGCCGGGAAGAAGTCCTTGACAACATCACCCTCGGGCACCTGCTTGTGGTCCTTGACCACCACAGGCTGGAACTCGCCCAGCGCCCTGCGGTCCGCGAGGATGTCCCTGATATACGCGCGGCACCACGACCGGCCGTTGAACGACTCCACACCGTCCTGGCGCATGTGGTTGGCGATGCGTGCGTAGCCCATTCCCTCCCGCGCCAGGCGGAAGATTCGCTGCACCACCTCCACGCGCTCGGGTATCAGCTCCAACCAGCCCGGCTCCGCGACGTGACCTCGGTTGTCGTAGGTCCGCCCGACCACCTTGAGCCACAGCGGGACGTGGCGGGTTAGCACCCTGCCGGCGGTGCGGGCCGCGTCCCGGCCCGCCTGCTTGGCGTCAGCGACCCGCTCGCTGAGGTTCTTGGAGAACCGCCACGCGGACTGTAGGTCGGCGAGCAGGGAGTGGAAGCTACCGTCCTGATCGGAGCCTGGGGGGTAGCTTCGGTCGAAGGTTGCGAGCGTGATGCCGGCCTTCCACAGCTTGAAAATGACCTCCTGGAGCATGTCGCTGGGAACCTCCCTCCCCAGACGGTCCGTCTTCTCCACCAGCAAGATGCTCCCCCTCTCGACGCGCTTCGCCTCGACCAGGGCGAGGAACTGCCCCAGGTATCCCCGCTTGCGGTGCATCCCGTGGTAGCCGCTCAGGCCACGGTCAGGGGTCAAGGACTCGTCCAGTTCGTGCCCGTTGCGCTGGCACCACTCGCGGGCCTGCTCTAGTTGGCGCATCTCCGACCGGCCGAGCTTCTGGCCGGGGGTGCTGAAGCGGATGTAGCTGATGACGCGGGGCATGGTGGGAACTCCCTTGCCTGGGGTTGCGGGTTCGTCTACACCCTATCATTATAGCATTCCCTTTCGTGATGAAGAACACCTTCGACAGATCGAACGGTAGGTCGAGATAGTTATCGCGGAACGTGTCGTTCTGCGCTGGGTCGAGAATCTCCAGCAGCGCCGCCGCCGGATCACCCCGGAAGTCACGACCGAGCTTGTCCACCTCGTCGAGCATCACCAGGGGATTGTTGACGCCGGCGCGGCGCAGCGCCTGCAGCACCCGCCCCGGCATGGCGCCGATGTAGGTGCGGCGATGGCCGCGCAGCTCCGCCTCGTCGTGCATCCCGCCCAGGCTCATGCGCTCGAACTTGCGTCCCAGCGCCCGGGCGATCGACCGTCCCAGCGACGTCTTGCCGACGCCCGGCGGTCCGACCAGGCACAGGATCGGGGCGTTCGCTTTCGGATTCAATTTGAGCACCGCCAGGTGCTCCAGGATGCGCTCCTTGATCTCGTCGAGGCCGTAGTGATCCTCGTCGAGTACCTGCCGGGCGTGAGCCAGGTC
>DASPXY010001618.1:0-2437 GCA_035637055.1 Gemmataceae bacterium
GCGTCGGTCTCGATGACGTGAGCGTCAGCATCGACGATCATGTTGCTGCTCCTCGAGTTGAAGCTACGGCGAGTCTAGCACCGATCATGGCAGGAGTGAGGCGTCGGCTGCCGCCGCCGTTAGCCGGAGGAAACGGCCACGGTCGGCGCAGCGATCGTGATTTCGCCGGCGACCATCGCTCCCGTGAACGTTGGATTCGGGCCGAAGATCGCATAGTTCACCGGCGCAAGGTCCTCGCGGAAGAAAACCGTAAAGGCGAAGCTGTCGCCTGCTGGCCCACCTCCTGCTCCTCCATCGCGGGCCACGATCTCGAAGAGCGCTGGCTCCGTTGCTGTCCGCGAGCCGACCTCGACGGTCGCAGTCGAGGCATACGTGTGGCAGCTCAGCTGGCCGTTGAACTTCGCCTCCAGGGCGCCGCTTGCAGCGCGCGAAATGCCCGCGAGCCGCATCTCATCCGAGTACATCGCCATGAAGAACGCGTGGGGCTGGATGACCACCGACCCCATTCCGAACGTCTCCATCAGGAAGGCGGCCGGGTTGTCTTCGATGATGCACTGCGCGTAATGAGCGTCGAATCCGAACGATTCGCGGAGCGGGACCGTTCCGGATCGATCTGGGGAAGGCATGTCCTTGACGTTCACTCCGGCGCCCGACGCCGCCAGGAGCTCACCTTGAGCCGCGGCGCCGCGGCTGGCCACGAGCCCGAAGCCCGTGGCCAGCCCACCGGTGGTGACCAGCATCTGCTTGATTGCGAGTCGCCTGTTCAGTCTGTCCGCCATGCACCGACCTCCGCTAGCTGGATGCGACGTGGAACAGCGTGCGGTTCGCGTCAACGAACGGCTCGTCCTGCGGCAGCTCGACGTTGTAGAAGGACACCGACGTATGGGTAGCGAAGATTCCTTCGAATAGGCCTGGGTTCGTGCCCACGAGCTGGCAGCTGATGGCGAGGATGCCCTCCGCGCCGCCCGGATACGCAATTCGCAGAATCGCGTAGCCGCCCGTGGGATCACCGCCTCCGATATGGTCGGCTACGACGACGGGTGGCGGCCGCCCCTCTTCCCGCTGCCAGTAGAGCAGCTCGGTTACGCGGTAATTGCCGTCAAAGAGCGTCGATCCCGTCGCGGAGGCGACTTTGAATGTCCCACCGCCCGCCACATCGCGCGGTGTGCCGGGGAGGAATGTTCCAGTGCCCGTGAAGGTGATGCGGAGGCGGTTCACACTGCGGGCTGATGCCTCACCTCCGGCGTTTGCGCCCACGCCGGCGCCCTCGGGTTTGAGGCTGACGAGGTCCCAGCGGACACGCCGGGCTTGTGCCTGGACGAGTTGTTCCGCGCCTCCGACATGAGCCAGGGCCACAGCGCCCGCGAATGCGCTACCGGCTTTCAACAAATCTCGCCGCGACAGTCGCTGAGCTTGGTCTCCGCCAGGAAGGGACTCTGAAAACCCGGTGTCAGTCATCCGAGGTCCTCCTGTTTCGACGTTATTTGGGCGCCAGGCGGAACGGGTTTCGGCTCACCACCTCCTTTCACCGCGGCTAGATCAACGGTGCGCATCAAAGCCCGAAATCGGTCTGGGGTGCGTCCGTCTACTATCCGGATATCCGAATATCAACGCTGGGGCACCCCATGTCAACCCCTGAGATCGCATATATACTTTTATCCGTATACGAATCGTCGAAATCGCTGAGGAGCAGGTGTGGTTAGCAGTCGATCCGCAGACTTATCCCTAGATCGGGAGCGCGCCGTTATGTTGGCCAGCTTCTTCCGTGGCCTTGATGAGCCGCTCCGTGTGCTCATCCTCGAGCTCTTGCTCGACGGTGAAAAGAGCGTCTCCGAGCTCGTGGAGGCCATCGGCAGTCCTCAAGGCCGGATTTCGACGCATCTCGGTTGTCTGCGTTGGTGTGGTTACGTGGCGAGTCGCCGCGAAGGTCGGCGCGTGTACTACCGGCTGGCCGACGACCGGGTGCGCGCACTGCTGCGAATCGCTCAGGAGCTGATGGCCGACCACGCCCAGGAGCTGCTCGCCTGCAGCATCGCCAGCCCTGATGAGCCAGGCGCCACCGTTCACCTGGCTGACGGTCTGTCCGAGAACCTTTAAGACGGATGAGCGAGCGGTTCGATCTGGTCATCCTCGGCTCGGGGTCAACGGCTTTCGCCGCGGCGCTGCGCGCGGCCGAGCTGGGCAAGATCGCTGTTATGACTGAGTCACGCACCCTCGGCGGCACGTGTGTCAACCGCGGCTGCCTACCGAGCAAGAATCTGATCGAGGCGGCCCGCATCGTCTGGGAGGCCCAGCACCCACGCTACCCGGGCCTACGGCCCGCCAAGGTCGAGGTGGACTTCACCGAGCTCGTCCGCCAGAAGGACGCGGTGATCCACGACTATCGCGACCGTAAGTACAACTCCATCGTGGCGGACGCAGACCTTATCAAGGTTTA
>DASPXY010001619.1:0-3000 GCA_035637055.1 Gemmataceae bacterium
GCGTCCCAATTCTGCCCCTGCTGGCGGAAGTCGTAGACATTGACGAACGGCACGCCGGCTTCGACCAGGCGGCGCGCCAGCAACAGGTTCTGGCCGCGCATCTGGCGCGCGTGGCCCAACTCTGCGCCGTTGCCGCCCCCACCTCCCTCGCCGACCGCGAGCGGGGCCGGGCCAAAACCATAGCGCTCGCGCACGGCGGCCGGCTCGCGTGAAAGATCCACGGCGGTGCGCAAGGTGTCGGAGTCGAGAAGGCGGAAGGCCCGGTCGTACAGGCGGTGCAGGGGTGAGGGCGGACGGTCGTTTCGTTGGAGCGCTCCCAGCAAGTCGCGGCGCTGGCGGAGCCGGCCCGCCGGCAGATCCGCGGCCGGCGTCAGGGCGTCGGCCCGATAGTTGGCCACCTGGGGATCCACCTCGATGCGAAGGGGATCGAACGCCGCTCCCAGGAACCCGGCTCCCTGACACGGCACATCATGGACATTACGGAAAGGAAATGGCAGTGAAGCGAACGGAATCTCCGCCGGTTCGCCGCGGCGCAGACGGGCGACGGCACTGCCGAAGCTCGGGAAAAGCTGCGGCTGCGGGGTAAGAAGTTCGCGATCCGGTCCGTCGAGCGGCCTACCGGTGAGGGCGTGGATCGAGGCGGAGTCGTGCAGCCGCGCCTCGTGGTGCATGCTGCGAATCAGGGCCACCTTGTGCATCAGCCGGGACATGCGGGGGAGATGTTCGCAGATACGAATGCCGGGAGCGCTGGTGGCGATGGTGCGGAATTCGCCGCGGATCTCGGCGGGAGCGTCGGGTTTGGGGTCATAGGTGTCGAGATGACTGGGGCCGCCGTAGTAGAAGATCAAGATGCAGGATCGGAGCGCACCGCGCCCAGGCCGCACAGGCGACGCGGCCTGGGCGCGCCAGAGACCGCCCAGGTGCAGGCCAAGTGTCCCACCGGCGAACTGGAGGAATCGTCGCCGCAGGAGCAGATGGGTCGCGTGTCCCACGGTCACACCTCGCACAAGGCCGTCGGTCGATCACCAACTCACGCCGCCGCCGAACCGTTACCGCAGAACCTCTCTGCCCTGGCCGGCCAATCTTGTTGCCTTGCAGATCCAGTTCGCGGAGGCGATTCAGCTGACACGAGCGCAACTGCGCGCGCTCCTGCGTCGGCGATCCTATCGTACCGAAAGTTCAAGACCGTGCAACGGGCCAACTGCGGTGAGGCGGCCAGCGCTGCCGCGCCACCGTCGCCGAGGTCGTCATCAGGGCATGGTGTCCCGGTCTGCCCGTGAGATGTACAATCCAGTTATCGAGTCAGGAGGAACTACCATGCCGATCCACGACTGGACCCGAGTGGAAGCCGGGACATTCCATGCCTTTCACATGCTCTGGATCAGCGAGCTCATGAAGGCACTGAACGCCGGGTTGTTGCCGGAGGGTTACTACGCCCTGGGAGAGCAGGTCGCCACTCGAATGCAGATCGACCTGCTCACACTCCGAGCCCCTCGGAGTGTACCCCGTGTTGGCCCGAACGGCGGTGTTACCGTCACTGAAGCCCCTCCGCAGGTTCGGCTCAGCGTGCGGCCCGATCCCCAGAAGCGGCCACGCCGTCCCACCCGTCGCGGCCGGCACCTCGTGATCCGTCACATCAGCGGCCATCAGGTCGTCGCCCTGGTCGAGATTGTCTCGCCGGCGAACAAGGATCGCCGTAGCAACGTCCGCGGACTCGCCGAGAAAGTCGTACGCAGCCTGGAGGCGGGCGTTCACGTCTTGCTGATCGACCTGCTGCCGATGACGCCTCATGACCCCCACGGTCTGCACGGCGCGATCTGGGCGTACTTCGACACGACGCCGTATGTGCCCCCCGCGGATGGTCCGCTAACCCTCGCGTCCTACGTCTGGCACGGCACTGAACCCGAGGCCCATATCGAGCCCGTCGCGGTGGGACAGACACTCATCGACATGCCGTTGTTCCTCACGCCGGAACGCTATATCAACGTGCCTCTGGAACCGACCTACCTCGCCGCCTATCGCGGCATGCCGGAATTCTGGCGGAACATCATCGAGGGCACCGAACCTGGAGCGGAGTGACCCGGCTCACAACCGCTCCCCGAGCAAACGCCGATATTCCGCCTCGTCAATGGAGCGGAAACGGACACGGTCGCCGGTGCGCAGCGGGAAGTAGCCGTCGGCGACGTTGACCAACTCCAGCGGCGTGCGGCCGACGAGGTTCCAGCCACCGGGGCGGGGCTCGGTGTAAATACCGGTCTGTCGCCCCGTCAGCCCGACGCTGCCCACCTCGACCCGCAGTCGCGGCGACGTCAGCCGCGGCACTCCGCATAATTCATGGGGCAAATATCCCATATAGGGAAACCCCGGACAGAAGCCGATGGCGTAGACGGTGTACTCTGTCGCCGCGTGCAGGCGGATGATCTCCTCGGGGGTCCGGTGGGTGTGCTCGGCGATGCGGCCCAGGTCGAGCTGCAACTCGTAACAGCAGGGAAGGACGTGGAGCTTCCCCATCGCCTCGGTGGGGGTGGCCTCGGTCTCGGTTTCGAGGCTGCGGACCACTTCGGCCGCTGCGGCGAAATCGATGCGGTCGAGGTCGTAGTAAACCGCGACGCTCGTATACGCGCCGACGACATCGATCAGCCACTCGGGCCGGACGCGGCGCACACGGGCCGCGAGGCGCAGCGCCGCGGTCTCGTCGCGGCAGTAAGCCAGCACGGCCTGATCGCCCAGCGGCACCAGTCGCAACGCGCTCATCGACAAGCTCCCTTCGAGCCGCTCCCTGCTTTCTTAGCTCCCGGCACGCCGGATGCAATTCCTCCTCTATGACGATCCTTTTCCCATTCTCCCCTCTTGCTGAAGGAGTTCCCCATGCGAAGAGCAGCATACCTGGCCGTATTCGTCGGCCTCGGGGCGGCGCTTTGCGTCTCTCTTCCGGGAGACAGGAGCCGCGCCAGTCAGGCTTCGCCCCTCGGCAGAACGACAGCACCGCAAGAGAAGGCC
>DASPXY010001620.1:0-3417 GCA_035637055.1 Gemmataceae bacterium
ACGGCGCCCCCGCCAGCTGCAGCGGCTGCGCCAGCAACAGCGGCTACGCCAGCTGCAGCGAAGAAGCCGGCAACTCAGGAGTTTGACGAAGACGGCAACCCCTACGATGTCACAACGCTCGACCTGACGCCGCGTTGTCCCAACTGTACCGAACCCTTCGACAGCGCCGACACCCTCGTCTGCAAATATTGCGGCTACAACACACAGACGCGCGTCTGGGGGAAGACCAAGAGGCTGATCGAACACACCGGCGGCGAGCGGTTCATGTGGCTGCTGCCAGGGTTGCTTTGCTTGCTGGGAGTGCTCATCCTCTACCTGGGCTGCGTGTTCCTGTGCTCGTCGGTGCCCGACATGGTCGATCCGAAAAGCTGGACGTCGGATGTGTTCGACTCCGAGGCCATCCGGTTGTGGCTTACGTGGATGCTCCTGGCGATAATCTGGGGCCTCAGCATGTGGGCGCACAAGCGTCTCATCTTCAATCCGACGCCGCCGGAGAAGGCCAAGGAGTGATCCCGTGGTGAATCCTTTCCTCGTGCCGCGCCTCTAACCTTTCGAGGTAGAAAGGATAGGGCAAACCACCCAGGGGTTGCCGCTCACCCGCGTTGCGGGGCCACGGGGCTCCGCTTATAATGAGATAGAACAGGCTACCGGCGCGGGTAGCACCGCCGGGCGAGGTCGCCCAACACACGAAAGGGACAAATGGCATGGCAGGCACAAATGTGTTGACGTTCACGACGGATAATTGGGAAAAAGAGGTCGCGCAGAGCGAGCAGCCTGTCGTCGTTGACTTCTGGGCCCCCTGGTGCGGGCCCTGTCGGCAGCTCACCCCGATCATTGACAAACTCGCCGAGCAGTTCGCCGGCCGCGTCAAGGTGGGCAAGTTGAATGTGGACGACGCTCAGGAGATCGCCATCAAGTACGGCATCACGAGTATCCCGCGCATCTTCCTGTTCAAGGGCGGCGACAAGCCGCGCGAGAAGATTACTGGCCTCACGTCGGAGCGCGAACTGACCGCCGCGATCAATCGCGTTCTGGAAGCGTGATCTGGATTGTGGCACTTCCTCGCCGCACTCCCAAGAGGCAATAACAACAAGGCGAGCGGCGCGGCGTGAGCCCGCCGGTGAAGGCTTCACCGGCGGGCTCACGCCGCGCCGCTCGCCTTGTTGAAGGCTGGCGCTCAACTCTCAGGACGCGATTGCCGATGAAGGATCGGAGCCCGTGCGGTTTTCGGCGCGCGCACGCGGCCCGCATCCGCCTTGAGAGGACATGAGGGATGGATCCGACTCACGACCCGTCACCCGGCCAGCAGGCCCCTGCTCCGCCAGGCGGCGAGTTGGTGGTGCAGAATGGCCGCCTGAGCGGCACCCGCCGCCCCCTCGGGCTGCCCTTGACCTTCCTCGGTAGAGCCGCCAGCTGCGACGTCCGTCTGAATGTTGACGGGATCAGTTCGCTGCACTGTCTGATCGCGCACACCCCCAACGGTGTCGTCTTGCGCGACCTGGACAGCGAACACGGCACGTTCGTGAACAGTGCCCGGGTCAGCACCTCTCCCCTGCGCGATGGCGACCTGCTCGCCGTCGGCCCCTTCCAGTTACGCGTCCATCTTCCCCCGGCCCTTCCGGAGAACGCCAACGGGCGACCGAGCGGTGCCGAGGATCCTGATCGGGCAGAGAAGGAAGCCCTGCGGATTCAGGCAGCGGCGGTCGCCGCGCAACAGGCGGCGCTGACGGAGGAAGAGGCCCGCTTGCAACAGCGGCGCACCGCGCTGGAGCAGCAGGAGAGTCAGCTCGCCGCTCACCTCGACGACAAACGCCGCCGTCTGTTACAGATCGCCGAACATGCCCAGACTGCCCGCACCGCTCTGCAGCAGGAGCGCGAGGCGTACGAGAATCATGTTCAGTGCGTGACGAGCGACCTGACCAGCGCTCAGCGCGAAATCCTCGAAGCCCAGCAGAAGGCCCAGAAGGAGCGACAGCGCCTCGTCAACCTGCGCCGCCGGCTCAAGCAGCGCTACCATCGCCACTGGCTGGCCGAACGTCAAACCATGAGCCAGCGCGAGGACGAACTCGTCGCGCGCGGCCGCCAACTCGAGAAGGACGCCAAGCGGCTGCAGCAGGATCGGGACGCTCTGACGCAGGCGCGGCTGCGCTTCAACGGCGAGACGGAGTTGGCCAGGCGACAGCTGCAAGACGAGCGCGAGACCTTGCGAAGGCAGCAGAAGGAGTATGCGGAGCAACGGGGACGCGCGCAGGCCCAGCGCAAGGAGCAGGAGCGCGCCCTGGCACAACGCGAAGAGATCCTGGCAGACGGCGAACGCCTGCTGGACGACGAGAAGTACCGCTGGGAGAAGGCGTGCGGCTATCTCAAGAAGGAGACCGCGGGGCTGGAGACGCGCATCCATAATCAGCGGCGCAAGATC
This sequence comes from Gemmataceae bacterium, assembly GCA_035637055.1. GTDB lineage: Bacteria > Planctomycetota > Planctomycetia > Gemmatales > Gemmataceae > DASPXY01. The sequence continues at coordinate 2,420 of DASPXY010001620.1, forward strand.
GTCGAGCAGCAGCAGGAGATCGACACCCTGGAGACGCGGCTGCGCGACCTCCAGACCGCCGCGCCGGCCGTCGCCGAGATGGTTGCCGGGACGCAAGACCCAGCGAGCGCGGCTCCTTCTTCCAGCCAAACTACGCTGGAGCAGCTGCCTGCCGACGCAGCCGGAAAAGAGACTATAATCCCTCCGGAAAGTATTCTTTCGCTTCCGACAGCGCAGAATGCGACCGCCGTTCCGCCGTCGGCCCCAGACGCTGCGTCGGCGGTGCCGGCGACTGCTTCGGTCGCTCCAGAGGCTACGCCCGTCGTCGCAGCTGAACTTGTCCCGGTGACAGTTCTGGAGATCGCTACGCCGGCTCCGCTCGTCCCCAAAGAGCCTTCTCGGTCCGAAGCCGACAATGCCCACGCGGCCAGGGAAGCACAGCTGTGCGAGGCGGAAACGGCCTTGCAGCGACGGGCGGGTTTGCTGCTGCGGTTGGCTGATGACCTGGCGGACCAGCGCAGGCACATGGTCGAGCAGTGGGAGCGACTGACGCTGACACACCACAGCTGGCACCAGGAGCGCCGGGCAGCGGCCGCGGCCCTGGAGGCCCTGGTGGCATCCTGGCCCGCCCGCGAGGACGCACTGACTGCCCGCGTACACTGCCTCGAAGTTGCCGAGAAGGATTTGCGGCGGCGCCATCAAGATGCCATTCACTTGCGGCAGCATATCGAGGCGTGGGCCGCACGAGTGCGTCTGCGCGAGGCCAGCTGGGAGAGCGAGCGCGACCGGCTGCTGACCGATCTGCGCGGCCGCGAGGCGCTCGCCGAGAAGCATCTCGGCGCGCTGGTCGAGTTGCGCCAGCGGTGGACCAAGCGGCGGCGTCAAGAACTCGATGTCGTTCGTGCCGAGCGCGCCGCCTGCGAGACATTGCGGCAGGAGTGCAACACGCTGCGTGAGGAGTTGTGGCGCCGGGGCAATGCCCTGGAAGAAGACCGGCGCTTGCTGGCGGAGAAGGCGCT
>DASPXY010001621.1:0-4896 GCA_035637055.1 Gemmataceae bacterium
GCTTGGCGCCCTGTTCCTCCCCGATCTGACGGTGAACAACCAGTGGTGGCGGTTGCTGTCGTACTGCTTCGTGCATGGCGGCCTCCTCCACCTGGCGATGAACATGTTCGCGCTCTACATGTTCGGTGCGCTGGTCGAGAAATTGTGGGGCCGTGTTCGTTACCTCATTGTCTACCTGGTTTCGGGACTTGGGGGCGCCGTCCTGCAGCTGGTGGTGGCGCCGAACAGTGGCCTGGTCGGTGCCTCGGGCTGTTTGTGCGGACTGCTCGGCTCGATGGGCGTCTGGGTCGTGATGAACCGACCCTTTCTCCCCGCGAAATTGGCGTCCAACTGGATGAACAATCTCCTCGTGAACGCCATGTTGATCGTCTTCATCAGCATGCTTCCGAATGTCAGCTGGGCAGGCCACCTCGGCGGGGGTGTGGCGGGCGCGGTGATATCGGTGCCGCTGATCTGGACCCTGTACGGTCGCGGCGCCCAGCGCTGGCTGGGTTGGGTCGGCGTGGCCGCGGTGCCGGTGATCGCCTTCCTGATCCTGTACAAGTCCATCGCCCCGGCTCTGGCTCAGGGCCAAGAACTTGCCCAGTTGGAAGCGTTGGTGACTTCCCCGGAATTTCCCAAGGCGAGGAGAGACTACGCACCCATTCTTCGGAAGATGGATCAGATTGGAGACGACGCGTTCCGTGCCGCCGAGCCCTTTCTGACAGGAGCAAAAAAGCCTCAGACGGATATCGAGGAAGCCAAGGCGACCCGGGCAAAGATTGTCGCCGCGCACACCAAGTTACAGGAACAGATCGACCGGTTGGCCAAGGTTCCCCGGTTTGACAACACAGCCTTACAGAAACATGTCCAACTCGCGAAAGATTTTTCCACGAAAGAGGAGCTATTTATCAACAAGATGGCTCAGGGACTCTCTCCGGGCGGTAACTGGTCCAGGGCGGATCTGATTCGCGAGTGGCAGGAGCTTGTCCGGTTCTGGCAGAAGCAGGTGCGCGGTTCAGTGTATGACCTCCTCCTGAGCGCCGATCAGTGACGCAAGGCGTCCACGGCACTGCGTCACTTGCCCCTGACCCCACACACCGCACACCCGGGCCGTCGCTGAATCGCTACCTTGCGGAAGGTCATGTCGCGCAGGTCGCACACCAGCAACCGGCCGAACAGGGGCTCGCCCAGGCCAGCCAGCACCTTGATCGCCTCCATCGCGCCGAGGCAGCCGACCGTCCCAGCCACCGCCCCGAACACCGGGAAGCGCCGTTGCCACGCGGGCGGCTCGCTCGGATAGAGGCACGCCAGGCACGGCGTCCGTCCCGGCAGTACCGTCGTCAACTGCGCCTCCAGTTCGTACATGGCGCAATCGACCAGCGGCTTACCCTGAGCCACCGCCGCACGGTTCATCAACAGGCGTTCCCTAAACAACGGAGCACAGCCCACGAGCAGATCGGCCTTCTCTGCCAGGCGCTCGACGTTCGCCTCGCTGATATTTTCCGCGACCGGCTCGACTTCGAGGAAGGGATTCAACTCACGCAGCCGCCGCGCCGCCTGCTCGACGCGCAGCTGGCCAATGCCCGCGTAGCTCATCAGGAGTTGCCGGTTCAGGTCGTTGGCCCGCAACTTCCCGGCGTGCGCCAGGACCAGGCGGCCAACCCCAGCGGCGGCGAGATGGTAAGCGACCGCGCCGCCGACGCCGCCGACACGCGAGACCAGCACCGATGCGGCCTTGAGCTTCTCCTGCCCTGCCTCGCCGAAGCCTGGCACGGTGAGTTGCCATTCGTAGACGGCACGTTCGGCGTCGGTCAACGGTTTGCCTGCCATGTCAGCCACCCGCCATCGGTGCCAGGACCGTCACCACGTCGCCGTCGTGCAGTTCGCGCGGCGTTTCCCAGCGCACTTGCTCCTCGCCGACGAACAGCAGGATGGAGTCGTGCAACTCGCCCGCAGGGCGCAGCAACAAGCGCCGCAATGCCTCGCCGTGGCCGTCCGCCAGGCGGCGCACCAACTCCTGCAGCCGGCAGTGCCCTTCAATGTCGAGTATCTCGGAAGCGCAGCCGGCAGCCTGTTTGACCTGTGCCAGATATTTGATAGCGACTTTCACGGTGATTCACTCCCGCCGCGCCGGCTGGATGCCATCCTCGCTTGGGTTCTGCCGGCTTTGCGGCTTCTCCGTTCTGATCTTCTCGGCAGTGGGGATCGGCGCCTCGTCGATTTGGCCATTGCGGAGCAGGAACAGCCGATCAGCCAACCGGGCGGCCTCGCTGGAGTTGTGGGTAATGTGCAGGGTTGTGACGCCGGTATGCTCGCGCACCGACCGCAGCAGCCCGCACATCTCCTCGCGCGTCTCCTCATCGAGAGCGCTGAGCGGTTCATCGAGCAGGAGGACGCGCGGCCGGAAGGACAGGGCACGGCCGAGGGCGACGCGCTGCGCCTCGCCGCCGCTCAGGCCGTGCGGCTTGCGGTCGAGCAGACGGCCCAGGCCGAGCAGGTCCGCCAGGTCGCCGACACGTCGGGCGATCTCCTCGTCCGGCCGCTTGCGAATCGCCAGCGCGAAGGCGAGATGATCCCATACCGTCATGGTCGGAAAGAGCGCCCGATCCTGCGGCACGTAGCCGACGCCGCGCTCCGCCGGTTTGAGGTGCGTCACGTCACGGTCGGTCAAGATGATGGTGCCGTGCAGGACCGGCTTGAGGCCGCAGACCGCCTCCAGCAGGGTCGTCTTGCCGCTGCCGGTCTTGCCCATCAGGACGCCGTACTGGCTGGCGGCGAGCGCGAACGACACCCCTTCGAGGGTGAACGCACCGGCGCGGACGGTCAGGTTCTCCACGGCGATCATGTTTCAATTCGCCCCCACCGAAGCCCACGGGTCGCAACCCGTGGGCTTGTCCGCTACTTCGGCGGCAGCCTCTCCATACCATACACCCGCACGATCACCAGGACAACGACCGCGGCCACCACCATCAACAGCGACACCGCCACCGCCGCCTCGATATTGCCAATGCTCAACTCCAGGAACACCGTCGTCGGCAGCACCTCGGTGCGCATGCGCGTCGCCGCCGAAAAAACCAGGATCGGCCCGAACTCGCCCAGCGACCGCGCCCACGCCAGCGTCGCGGCAGTGATCACGCCGCGCCGCGCCTCCGGCAGCACCACCAGCCAGAACGCCTGACCGCGACTGCAGCCCAGCGTCAGCGCTACCTGTTCCTGCCGCGGATTGATCTGATCGAAGGTCACACGCATCGTCCGCACCGCGAACGCTGTCGCCACGGAGAACTGCGCCAGCACCACGCTCGGAACTCGGAACGTCACCCCGATGATGTTCGTCTCGATGAAGCGCCCAACCGGCGTTTGGAAGAGGATGAGTAGTCCCAGCCCGATCACCAGCGGCGGCAGCACGATAGGGACATCGAGCAGGGCGTCCAGAGCCGCCTTACCGCGGAACTCATAGCGCGACAGCAGATAGCCCAGCGGCACCGCGACCCACAGAGCGAGCAACGTCGTCAGCGAGCACGACAGCAGGCTGAGTTTGATCGCGTAGCGGATCTCTTCCTTGCCCAGCGCTGCCAGCAAATGATCCGGCGTGGTGAACGACGCCATCGCCAGGAGCATCGCCACGATGAGCAGGACATAGACGCTGCTCAGGATCAGCAGAGCCACGAAAAATGGCGTGTCGGAGCGAGCGCGGGGCGACTCGGGTGGGGAGGGAATCATGCTACTTGTGGTTCGACACAAACCCGAAGCGTAAGCGAGGGAAAGCCGTGTCCCTCGCTTACGCTTCGGGTTTGTGTTACTTCTTGTAGATCCAGCGGAAGCCCAGGTCGCGGAAGTGCTCGGCACTGGTATTAGCGACGATGGCCTGTTGCAGCCGCTTCAGCAGGTATTTGTGCCGCGATTCGCTGGCGATGGCGAACGGCTGCACGGCATGGGCGCCTTTGACCTCCTTCAACTCAAGAATCTGCAGGCGGTCACGGTTGGCAGGGGTACTCTGGGCGTTGCTCTTGTACACCACCGTCAGATCGAGGGCGCCGCCATCCTTGACCACCAGCATCTTGTTGACCAGATCGTGAGCCGCGTCGGCCTCGACGATGTGCTCTTGCCAGCCTTCGCCGTAGACCTGCTCGTACAGCCCCGCCCGCTTGAGCAGCGTTGCGGTCAACTTGCCGAGGGCAGATTTCGTCCTGTGCGCCAGCCCGATGCGCAGGTCGGTGCGGGTCAGTTCTGTGAGCGACGGTTTGATATTTTTCGGATTGCCTTTAGGGACTATGAACACCACATCATTCTGGCTGATGCGGACACCGGGGTCGAACCACTGCTGCACGTCGTCGAGGAAGGGCGTGTCGCAGGCGAAATAGGCGTCGGGGAACTCCCCCGGCTTCTGGCCGCCCTTGATGCTTTTCATCTGCGAGACGAGCAGGCCGCAGCCGGCGTAGCTGGTGGTGATCTCGACGCCCTCGCGCTGCTGGAACTTCTTGATCACATCCTCCACGGCGGGCATCAGCATGGCCCCGGCGGCGAGGTGGATCTTCGGCTCGTCCGCCCAGAAATCCGCGTCTGCGGGGGGCGTGAAGTGGTGTCGCTGCATCGCCTCCAGGCCCTTATCGCGCGCTGTCAGGTAGCGGGCGAACTGCAGGGCCGGCGTCGGCTGTTTCGACCCGACCAGCACACCGACGCTCATGACTTCCGTGACCCCCTTGAACTCCGGCGCGTGAACCGCCTCCAGGTCGGGATACTGGGCCGCGATGGCATCCCAGACGACCCCGACGTATCCCTCGCCGATGGCCACCGTCGAGGCGACGTTGGTGACCGTGACGGCCGTGGACAACTGTGCGGTGCCGTCCTTGCGCCGCTCCTCCAACTTGGCCCAGAGGCCGGACGGCTCCAGCACCTTGCGCGTCAGCTGGCCGA
>DASPXY010001622.1:0-4502 GCA_035637055.1 Gemmataceae bacterium
CAGTTGGCAAAGTTGCCTCGACGCCCCAAGTCCTTTCCGGGCAGGCATCTACGCCTTTCAAGGTGGCAACATTGCCACCTTGCCACGCGCCCGGGCCGGCCGGTGGGCCTGGGTCAGAGCCCAGGCTTCATCCCCCTTCGGAGACGGCCCGGCGGCCCGCCTGGGGCAGCTTGGCAGCCGGTGCGGGCGGCTCCTTCTCCTTCTGCTCGCGCTCGACGACGATGCGGCCCAGTTCGGTTTCCTTGACGATGCCCTGTTCGGGCAGTTTTTCCACCAGGGCGCGGTGCTGCTGCTCGTGCTCGTGCGGCAGGGCGTCGGCGTCGGAGCGCAGGCTGATGATGATGTCCTTCTTGCCCGTCTCCGGGTCGCAACGCAGACGGATCGTCATTTCGGCCATCTTGAATCTCCTTGAAACCTGGTGGGCAACCACGTCACGCGGTCACAGCGGCGCGGCCCTCGGCCGCGGGGGCCGCACGCCCCTTACGCTTCGCCACCGGCTTGCCGGCGGTCAACTCGCCCAGCGTCTTCGCGTCGATCACCTTCTTCTCCAGCAGCAGGTCGCGCAACGTCTCGACCAGCACGCGATTCTCCTTCAAAATCTTCGCCGCCCGCTGCCGCCCTTCCTCCAGCAGTTCGCTGACGCGCCGGTCCAGCGCTTCCAGCTGCGTCGGCGACAGGTCGCCGCGACCCGGGCGACCGTCGGGGGTCTCCTCCAGGAATCGCCGCACACCGACCGTGTCCCCGCCGAGGCCAAACTCCTCGACGAGCGCCCGCGCTATGCCCGTCGCCTGCCGCAGATCGCCCGCCGAGCCGATGCTGATGTCGTCCATCAACAGGCACTCCGCCTCGCGGCCGCCCATCAGCACGCACAGGTCGTCGAGCAGTTCGCCGCGCGTCACGACGTAACGGTGCGTCGGATCCTGATAGCGCACGAAGCCGAGCGCCCCGCTGATGTCGCTGGCAATCGAGATGCGGTCGATCGGCGGCGAGTTGGGGCAGAACAGCGCGCAGACCGCGTGCCCCGATTCGTGCGTCGCCACCACCCGCTCCTCCGACGGCGTCATCTTCGGCAGTTCGAGGTACTCCGTCAGGGCCTGCTCGATGTCCTCCGGGATCGTTTGCACTTCCTTCGCCTTTGCGCCCTCGTCACGCTGGCGGCGCAGCCGAATACGCGCGACGGCCCGGCACAGGGCGTTGATGTGGTCGCCGCTGTAGCGCGTCCCTGGAGCCGCCCCCGGCACCGGCTCGCCAGACCGCTTCACCGCGTGCTCCACCGCCTCGTCGGTCATCTTGAGGCCCATCTTCTTGTCGTAAATGCGCACGATCGCGCGGCGGTCGTCGGCGTCGGGATACGGAATGTGTAGGTGGAACTCGAAACGGCCCGGTCGCAGCAATGCCGGGTCCAAAATCTCCGCAAAGTTCGTGGTGCCGACCACGAATACCATCTCCTCCTTGTGGAAGCCGTCCATCTCGGTCAGGAGCTGGTTGACCATCGAGTGCTCGACGCCGCTGCCGGTGTAGGTGCCGCGGGCCGACGCGAATGAGTCCAGCTCGTCGAACACGATGATCGACGGGGCCGACTGCCGCGCCTTGTGGAAAACCTGCCGAATCCGCTCCTCGCTTTCGCCGACCCATTTACTCTTCAATTCGGGGCCGCTGATGACCGTGATCGCCGCCCCGATCGACGCCGCCATCGCCTTCGCGAACAACGTCTTGCCCGTGCCCGGCGGCCCCCAGAAGATCATCCCCTTCGGGATCAACTCTTCGAGGGCGGTAATCTGGGCCGCATCGGTCAGTGTGTCCTTGTGGGCCAGCACGTCGAGGATCTCTTGCCGCAGCCGCTGTTTCACCTTGGCGTATCCGCCAAGATCCTTTTCCAGGTCGATCTCGGGCACTTCGAGGGTGCCGCCGAGCGTCGCCTGCCGCAGCTGCCGGTAGATGCCGCGCGGATTGGCGGGGTAGTCCTCGCCCTCCAGCGTGCTGAGCAACTTGCGCAGTTTGACCGCGTTCACGCCGGAGACGTGCTTGTACAGCGCCCACGGGTTGAAGTCCTTGCCGAACTTGCGCGCCTCCTTCTGCGTGATGAGGTGTCGCAAACGGCCGCGGGCGATGCCGAGAATGCTGACTCGATGCGGGAAGAGGTTCTCGATCACCTCCGGCACCGGGAACGACGGATCCTTGAAGCCCAGCCAGACAATGCCGGGGTTCTCGTACATCAGCGGGATGACCTCGCGCGCCTCGGCGGTGAGGCCGCCCTGGCTCGTGGTCAGCAGGTCGAGGTGCGGCAGCGCGACGACGCGCTTCTCGAACTCGACGGCACCGCGAACCGCCTCGCGCACCTGCACGATCATGGTGCCGATCAGGCCCATCGGCATGCCCCCCTCCTGCTGTTCCTGCCGCCCGTCGAGGTAACTGCAGCGGAAGCCGTGCGTCTTGAGGCGATTGCGCAGGTTGACGAACAGGAACGGGGCCAGATCCTTGTCGCACTCGATCAGCGTCGGCAGGCCGCGCTGCAACTTCGAGGCGGCCTCGGCCAACTCGGCGGTGTAGGCCAACTCGACGGCCTGATCAACGGTGAGATCCTTGGGCAGTTCTTTCTCGGCAATCACAATGCTCATGTCCGCTTCTCTGTGAGTGAATGCTGGCCGGTCCTAAATCCGAAATCCGAAACTCGAAATCCGAAACAAATCCGAAATCCGAACGAAGAAAATCCGAAACCCCGCTGTCTTCGTTTTCTTCTTTGATATTCGGATTTGTTTCGGATTTCGGATTTCGGATTTCGGATTTCTCCGAAATTACACTTCGAGAACGATCGTCATGTTGCCGCTCTGCGGATCTTCGGTCAGTTCCTTGATCTGACCGAGTTGGGCGGCTTTCCGCTTGAGGGCCTCGGCGGTGACGCGATTGACAGCCTGGTTCAGCTCCTTCTTGATGTCGCCGAGTTGCGCTTCGAGCTTGTCGGTCACCTTGGACTGGAGTTTGGCGCGCTCAGAGTCGGCCTTGCTCTCCAGATCCTTCTGCGCCTCCTTCTTGAGCCGTTCCTTCTCGGCCTTGGCCCGGCTGCCCTCCTGATCGGCGGCCCAGCCGTCGCGCTTCGTCTCCAGTTCGACCCCCTTGCACGCCTCGGTCGTGACGGTGACGGTGCCGGTCTCGACATCGACCGTGACAACGACGCCGTCCTGATCGCGAACGAGGTTCTTGCCGTCGCGCTCGAAACCGCGCGCTTCGAGTTCGGCGGCCAGCAACTCGGCCATCTCCTCCGGCGACAGGACTTCCAGCAACTCCAGCTGAGTGCTGACGTGGTCCTTCGCCCGGATGGTCCGGTTCAGACATTCACGTACGCTGATACGATAGGCTCGGCTCATGAGCGCCTCCTGTAGTTAGAGCGGTTCGACCTGGCGAAGGATCGCCTCGGCGCGGGCATGGAGCACGTCCCCCTGCCAGCGTTCCCAGTCCGTCTTCCAAAGCTGACTGGCGGCGTAATTCTCCTCGAAGAAGGCGACGCCGCGCGCCTCCGTCGCCCAGCGACGCATCGTCTGCAGCCGCCGCAGCAGCATCAGGGCATCGCGGGCCGTCTTCGTCCGCTCCGCCATCGTCGGGCCACGCTCTCTCAGCCCCTCCAGCCAGCGATCCGCGGTCGCTTCCGGCGGCAACAGGTGCTGCAGCGCTTCGAGCAAAAAGCGCGTCAGGTCCAGCCGCCCGGCCGTCTCGACCGCCTTGAATAGCGGGTCCAGCGCCTGGGCCTGCGACCGCGCCAGCGCCTGCATCGCCTGCCACTGCACCACGCTGGCCTTATTGCGTTCGACCTTCAGCCAGCGCTCCGCCAGTTCGCGTTGCAATGCCTCAAGGATGAACGCGCCGAGGTCATTTGTCCAGGGCGCGAAGTCGAGGTCCGGGGCAGCCTCGCCCAACCCCTGGAAATCCTCCGGATAGGCCAGCCGGCACAGGGGGTGTCCGGCGAACGCAAAGGGCCTGCTGTTGCCTGGGATAGCCGCGCTGTGGCGCAGCGCCCCATAGGCATAATACAGGAACAGCCAGTCGCCAACGGTCAACTCGCGGCCGGCGGGCGACCACCAGCGCAGTTTCTTGTCGTTGAGATCCTCGGCGGTAATCCAGATCAGGAAATCAAGCGTGTGCCGCGAGAAGGTCAGCCCCAGCGCCCCCGGCGGGGACCGTTCCCACAACCGGCCCTCGACAACATGACCGTAGCGCAAGTGCCGCTCGCGCCGCCAGCCGCCGGCGCGGGCCAACAAGCTGACGCACCCCTTGCCGAGCATGTCCTCGGCGATCCGCACCGCCGCCCGGCTGAGACACTTCGGCCGCCCACACTCCTCGATGATGCGCCGCTGCACGCGCTCCAGAGCCATGCGTCTCAGAAAGAAACGCAGGATGTCGAGCAAGTTCGCCTCGAAGCGCGACACGCGAGGAGGCAGGGCGGCTTCGGGTTCGCTCAAGGGGCCTCCTTCTCGTCGGAAGGATGAAGGCGGAAGGATGAAGGATGA
>DASPXY010001623.1:0-2417 GCA_035637055.1 Gemmataceae bacterium
GGCTTGCACCGCTTCCGCTGGTTTGCCACCACGCCGACCGGCATGCTGCCCAGTTTCCCGAACCCGCATACCAGCGTTTGACCGTACTCCGCCTTGTACTCGTCGAACGGCGCCGCGTCGAGAATGCACGGCAGCAGATCGCGGATGTCGTATTCGCCGCGCCCCTGCGCCCGGAACAGGGCCGTCAACTCGTCGGTGGATTTGGCGGCGGGTTTGTCGAACTGGACGCAGCTGCACTCGCGAGGAAGAGCGGCAATCAGCCGGCGCAGGCGTTCGAGGCAAGTCGGCTCGTCGGGTTCGCGGAAGTCGATGGTGCCGCTGATGGCGGCGTGCATGCGTGCCCCGCCAAGGTCTTCGTGGCTGACATTCTGCCCGATGGCGGCCTTGACCAGCGCCGGGCCGGCGAGGTACAGACCGCTGCCCTCGGTCATCAGCAGTTTGTCGCACAGCACGGGGAGATAGCCGCCGCCGGCGACGCAATTGCCCAGGATCGCGGCGAACTGCGGCACCCCCGCCGCCGAGATGACGGCGTTGTTGCGAAAAATGCGGCCGAAATCGTCCTCGTCGGGAAAGACCTCATCTTGCAGCGGCAGAAAGACGCCGGCGCTATCGACGAGATAAACGAGCGTTAAACGGTTTTCCAGGGCAATGCGCTGGGCGCGCAGCACCTTCTTGACGGTCATGGGGAAGAAGGCTCCGGCCTTGACGGTGGCGTCGTTGGCGATGACCATGACCTGCCGGCCCTCGACGGAGCCGATGCCGGTCACGACGCCCGCCGACGGCGCCCCGCCCCACTCGCGGTACATGCCCCAGGCGGCCCACAGGCCCAACTCGAAGAACGGCGTGTCCGGGTCGAGCAGGCGGGTAATGCGTTCGCGAGCGGTAAGCCGGTTCTTGGAGTGCTGCCGTTCGGCCGCCTGGCGTCCGCCGCCCTCCTGGATCTTCGCCTCCTGGCGGCGCAGTTCCTCAACAAGATCTTGCAGTGAAGGGGACGGAGAAGTGGGGCCGGCCATCGGCAATCCTTCCAGTAGACAGCGGCGGGAACGTCACCGTCCTTTGTAGTAAGCGCCGCGCGGAAGTTTAGCCGCATGGCCACCCCAGCCGGCAAGCCATAAAACAGGGTTGCCCTGGGATCCAGGTCTAGCTCGGTGTTTTGCACCGTGGGCGGTGTTGCGCCGCCCGAGCGTCTGGCCCTTCACGCATCGCAGGGAAGGCTGTTTCAGGCCCGCTGATCGGACGTACGAACGAATTCGTTGCAGCGACCTGGAACGACCCCGCGGACCGTGGTCTCGCTACAACGAATTCGTTCGTACGTCCGGCGGACCCGAGAGCCTTCCCCGCCCCAGGTCACGCAGTAGACGCCCCAGGGCCCTCAGGGCCGGCCGGTTCATCCCGGCCGGCCCTGATTTTGTCCCGCCGCTCACCGCACGCCCTGTTGCCACGTACAATCGGACAGCATGAGCACGCCCCCATCGATGTCCCGACCATCGCTCTTCGCCGCCCTGGCGGTAGCTGGCCGCGCCCTGTTTCGCGGCCTGGGACATCTCCTTTACCCCAATTCGTGTCGCGTTTGTGGCGATTCCTTGCCCCCGGACGCCGGCGCCTGCTGCGCCCGCTGCCACAACGCCTTGCTCGCGGACTCCGGCCCAAGTTGCCCGCACTGCGCCGCGGATGTGGGGCCGTACGTAAACCTCGCCGGCGGCTGCACGCTCTGCCGCAACGAGCACTTCGCCTTCGACAGTGTGCTGCGCCTCGGTCGCTATGAGGGGTTGTTACGCGACGTGGTGCTGCGTCTGAAGCACCATAGCGGGGCAGGACTCGCGGAGGCGCTGGGCGACCTCTGGGCCGATCACGCAGCGAGCCAACTCCGCGCTGCTGCCATCGAGGTCATCATTCCGGTGCCACTGCACTGGTGGCGCCGCTGGCGCCGCGGTTATAACCAGAGCGAGGCCCTGGCGCAGGCTCTCGCCCGAATCCTCGGCGTCCCCTGTCGCCCGAGTTGGTTGAGCAGAGGCCGCGCTACCTCGGTGCAACACTATCAACCCTCGGCGAGCGCACGACGCGAGAATGTCCGCGATGCGTTTCACACGCGCTACGGCGCTTCCATCAAAGGCCGCAAGATCCTCCTGATCGACGACGTCATGAATACCGGGAGCACCGCGCACGAGGCAGCGCGTCCCCTGCGCGCCGCGGGCGCCGCATCCATCGTGGTCGCCGTCCTGGCGCGAGCGTGCTAAATGAGCGTGGGTGATTCTGCTGCACCAACCCGAAGCGTGAGCTCTGAAGTTGCGCTCCGTTGGATCTTGTTATGCGTTTCTTCAGGTTTTTACCCGGCCGGGCGGTACTCGCGCGGCAGCGCCGCGCGCAGGTACCGCCGCAGTTTGCGTCTCCCGGTCGGCGTTCCCGCCAAGCGGTAC
>DASPXY010001624.1:0-4168 GCA_035637055.1 Gemmataceae bacterium
AAGGCGGTTTGAAGAGGCCCCTGACCGGGGAATGTCGGTTGCCCCCTCATTCGCATTGTGCTATGAACCGTCCGGCGACTGCGGCTCCTTCCTCCCACCCTGTTGACTGGCCACAGTCGCCCGCGCCACGCACTCTCGGCCAACACCGTTTCCAGGGGCTTCCCTCATGTCCGACTCGCTCTCCGCCCAGCCGTTCGCGTCTCCCGCCTCGCGCCGGTTCCCCTGGTGGGTCTTGCTGGGAGCGGTGCTGCTGCCGTGTCTGTACCTGCCGACGCTGACGACCCGTTTCGATTTCATCGACGATGGCAACCTCGTCCATCCGGCGCCGTCCATGTCCTGGGACCAGCACCTGAGCTATCTCTGGGAGCAGATCGTCGCCAACTACGAGCACCTCGGCCCGTTCCGGCCGGTCCTCTGGGCTCACTGGCACGTCGAGGCGAACGTGCTGAACGCGGATGCGGTGGCGTGGCGCTCTGTCCGGCTGGTCTGGACGATGTTGGCGGCCGGCGCGTTCCTGTGGCTGCTGTATGAGATGGGCATTCGGCCGAGGGCGGCCCTGCTGTCGGCCGCCCTGGCGATGTGGAACCCGTTTCGCAACGAGATCTGGACAAGTTTGACGCTCGCGGAAGGCGTGGCCATGCCTTACGCTCTGCTGAGCCTGGTGTGCGCCCTCCGGGCCGCACGTAGCTCGCGGGCGTGGGCCTGGGACGTTGCCGGCGCCTGCTGCGTGCTGGCGGCTCTGGGCTGCAAAAACACCTTCGCCGCCCTCGTCCCGGTGCAGATGCTACTGCGCATTGCTCCGGACGGGAAAGACCTGCGCGCCGGTTGGCGGCGGCACGGCCGCCGGGCCTGTCTGCTCGCGCTGACGCTGGCCGTTCCTGTCGGCCACTACATCCTGTTCAAGTTGAACTGGGCTCCCGGGCAGTATCAGACCAATGGCACTTCCTGGGCGCAGCTGACGGGCATGATAAAGGCTATCAAGGGGGCGGTAAGTCTTGAATTTGTGGCTGCCGGCCTGGTCCTGGCGCTGGTCGCTCTGGTGGTCAGCGGCGCAGGCAGGGCGGCGGCAACAACGGCGGTTTCCTCCGGCTGGCTGGCGGCTGCCTGGCGCGGGCTAAGCCCCATCTGGCGCGAGCAGCGGGCGGCTTGCCTGGCCGGTCTGGCGCTGCTGGTGTTCGGCATCGGCATTTACCTGCCCATCGGCGCCGTGTCGGGACGCTACACGATGCCGGCCGTCTGGGGGGCGGATTTGTGGATTGCCGCGCTGCTCAGTACACTGGCCGGCGCGAGCGCCCTGGCCTGGAAACGCGCGGCCCATGCCGTGTTTCTCGGCGGGCTGCTGGTCGTCGCCGTGGCCAACGTGGGCAGACAGGACAAGTTCAGCGCACGGGCGCAGCTGCTCTGGGACACCCTGGAGTATGTCCAGCGACAGGCTCCGCCGGACACTTGCCTTGCCTGGATGAGCAGCCCGGAGCTGAACGTCGAGGAAGGGATCCAGTTTTTCTGGCACCTGCAGCAGCGCGGCCGCCGGGACGTCGCCGTTCGTTTGTTCGACGAGAAAGGACAGCCGGTGGCGCGCTGCGAAACGCCGCACGTCCAGCAGTCGCCGACCTGGCTGGTGAGCGGGGTGCCGAACCAACCGCTCCCGGGAAGTTGGCACATCTTCAAGGACGTCACTGTCTCCTACTGGTGCGGCCAGCGCAGCCAGCATCTCCACCTCTGGGCGAGCGACTGAGCAGCACAGTGGCCTTGGGCGAGCCGGGAGCGACCGGAGCAACTCCTCTTGGAGCAAGGTACTCCGGTCGCTCACGCTCCCGGCTCGCCAAGAACGACGATTCGCCTTGACCCGACACGCCGTTCTGGCCGATAATCCCACGCCTGCATTGGCGGCAGGAGGCCACCCAAACTCGGTCGATGGAGCCAACTCAATGACAGCCTTGAATCACGGAACGAACGGCGTCAACCTCAAGGTCAACGGCAAGGCGAACCGCCAGGGGCACACCATGCCGGATCTCATCGTCTCCTCGCCCGAAGAGCGCGTCCAACTTCTGCAGCGCCTGCTCGGCGAACCCGCGTGCCGGCAACTGGGGATTTACCCCATCCCCGCCGGCTTCAAGTTGTCGGTGGTCATCCCGGTCTACAACGAGAAGCAATGGATCCGCGAGCTGCTCCGCCGCGTTCACGCCGTCCCGATCCCCAAGGAGATCATCATCGTCGATGACTGCAGCACCGACGGCACGCGCGACATTCTGCGCGAACTCGAAAGCGACACGGTGCGCGTCGTTTATCAGGTGGTCAACCAGGGCAAAGGGGCCGCCTTGCGCGAAGGCTTCAAGCATGCCACCGGCGACGTCGTCCTCGTGCAGGACGCCGACCTTGAGTATGACCCGTCAGAGTATCCGCGCCTGATCCAGCCAATTATTGAGAACCGCGCCGACGTGGTGTACGGCTCGCGCTTCATCGGCGAGAGTCACCGCGTCCTGTACTTCTGGCACTACGTCGCCAACAAGATGCTGACGACGCTGTCGAACATGTTCACGAACCTGAACCTGACGGACATGGAGACCTGCTACAAGGTTTTCCGCCGCGAGGTGCTGCAGGGCATTCAACTCAAGTCGAACCGCTTCGGCTTCGAGCCGGAGATCACCGCGAAGATCGCCAAGAAGCGCGGCCCCTCGTGGCGCATTTACGAGATTCCGGTGAGCTATTCGGGCCGAACGTACGAAGAGGGCAAGAAAATCGGCCTGAAAGACGCGCTGCAGGCGTTCTACTGCATCGTGCGCTACTGGCTGTTCAATTGACAAACGGTGGATGGTGGATGGTGGGTGGTGGATGGTGAAGACGGATTGTTCTGCTTCACCATCCACCACCCACCATCCACCATCCACCCCCTGTCTGTCCGGAACGAGAGGAGAATCGATGCGACCCTTCCTCGCGGCACTCGCCGTCGGCGCCGCCCTGGCGCCCTGCGCTCGCGCCGCCGACCGCCATTTCGACGACGCCTCCCTGCACGCCGTCCAGTTCGCCGATGCCAAGGAGGGCTGGGCCGTCGGCGATGAGGGGGTAGTCTGGCACACCATCGACGGCGGCGATACCTGGGAGCGCCAGACTACCGGCGTCCGCGCCTCACTCCGCTCGGTCTACTTTCTCGATCCGTATAGGGGCTGGATCGCCGGCCGCGAGGAACTGCCCGGCGGTGGCAGCGTCGGCGTGCTGCTCTTTACCGACGATGGCGGTCTGAAATGGCACCGCCTGCTCAACAACGCCGTCCCGGGCCTGAACCTCATTCGCTTTGGCGATCCGAAGACCGGGTACGCCCTGGGCGACGGCAGCGAGCAATACCCGACCGGCGTCTTCAAGACGTCCGACAGCGGCCGGCGCTGGGAGCCGGTCAAGGGGCCGCGCTCGCCGAGTTGGCTGGCCGCTGACTTCAAAGACGGCAAAACCGGCGCGCTCACCGGCGCCTGGAGCCGCCTGGCGACCCTCAACGACGATGTCTTCGGCACGGCGAAAGTCGATAACCTCGGCGTGCGCAGCCTGCGCGGGCTGCAGCTGCGCGACGGGCGCGGCCTTGCGGTCGGCCAGGGCGGCCTGATTCTGACCAGCGCCAGCGGCGGGACACGCTGGGGCTTCGCTGAACTCAAGGTGCCGACCGAGGTTCTCGCCGCGTGGGACTTTCATGGGCTGCATAGCGTCGGCGAACATATCTGGGTTGTCGGGCGGCCTGGCTCGGTCGTGCTGCACAGCGCCAATCGCGGCGCCGGCTGGGAAATTTGCAAGACGGGCCAGCCGCTGCCGCTCAACGGCGTGTATTTCTTCGACGAGAAACGGGGCTGGGCCGTCGGCGAGATGGGGACCGTCCTGATGACCGGCGACGGCGGCCGCACCTGGACCGTCAAACGGCGCGGCGGACAGCGGGCCGGCGTGCTGTTCGCTCACGCCCGGCCGCAGGATCTCCCCGTCGATACGCTCGCCGTGCTGGGGCTGGAGGAAGGCTGGCTCGCGACCTGTGTGCGCGTGACCGCCCCCGACCCGCGCAGCGAGGCCCCGGCCCGCGCCAGTGACCCGCAGCGGTTCGCCGGCGCCGCGCGCCTGGCGGGTGGCGCGGCGGGTGAGCAACTCTGGCAGTTCCCGGTGCCGCAGCATCTGCGTCATGCGGACAAAAACG
>DASPXY010001625.1:0-8157 GCA_035637055.1 Gemmataceae bacterium
CTGACGATCCAGGCGAAGGTCGATCCGACCGTGATGGAGGCCGGGGCGCCGCTGCTGTTGCACCTCCGCAATCGCCAGGAGAAGGACGCCGAAGCGATCCCTCTGGAGTTGTTCGACGATGGCAAGGCGGACCACGGCGACGAACGGGCCGGCGATGGCGTCTGCTCGGCGCGGTACCGGTTCCCCGGCGCGGGCGTCTGGGACGTGGTCTTCGCGGGCGCGGGAGCGCCCGGCCCGCTCCGGGCGGAAGTGGTGCGCGTCGATTATGAGCTGCACGCCGCCGATCGATTGGCGACGATCGAGTACGGCGACGACGGTTGGCTGGCGTGGCTGGGCATCCGCGCCGAGGTATCGGATCCCAAGATGGTACAGCTGAAAAACCATCGTGCGGAGCGCTGCGAGTGGCGGGCGCGGCTGCGGTTCGCCGACGGAGGCACGGATTTGCAGAAGTTGAAAGAGGCCGCCATCCTCGCTCTGCCGACGAGCCCGGATCCGCGCCGCCATCTGGAAGTGCGTTTGACTGGTCCCGGCTCTGCGAAGGACGGCTGGGCCCTGACCGGCACGCTGCACAACGGCGAGGAGGCCGAATTGGGCATTGACGGCAAGTTGTCGAAGGAGGCGCTCGACGAGTTGGCAGGCAACGTCCCTGCTGGGGCCATGCCGCACCCGACGCTTGGCAAGACGAGTACGATGGTGCTGGAGATGGAACTGGAGTGGTTCGACGATCAAGGGCAGAGCCTCGGCAAGCGAACGGTGCTGGCGCCGTTCACGGTGGCGACGCGCCACTGGTCGTCGAACCCGAAGGTGTGGATCCTCGGCGTCGCGGCGCTCGTCGTGGTGTTCGTGTTGCTGCGGGCATTGCTGCGGATGGGGAAGCGTCGCCCGCGACTGGCGCCAACGACCGCGGAGCAGGTGGTGCCGCCGGTCAAGCCAGCTTCGCCGGTGGAGCAAACGCGGGTACAGGCCCCACGTCCCGCGCCGCGCCTCTCGGGACCGGATGACCTCCCTGAGCATCTGCGTTAGCGCGAATTCGAGCGAGTCCTTGTTCGTAGTTCCGCCTTTAGGCGGCAAGCCAGGTTGCCGCCTAAAGGCGGAACTACGAACAACACAACTTACGCAGGCGTTCGCGGCGCACATCCAAGCACTGGCGGTCGCCCGGCGCTCCCCTACCATGTCACTGTCCTGCCGAACGCCCTCGAACGCCACCACCTGGGAGGAAAAGGACGTGACGCACAACCCTCGCGGCACCAGTCGATTGTCTGTTCAACTCCTTCTCGCCCTCGCCCTGGCGGGCCTGCTGGGGACACCCGGCAGCGCTCGCGCGCAGCAGGACACCGGCTGGACAGGCAACATGGCCCGCAACCCTGGATTCGAGGAGGATTTCGTCAACCTCCACGGCGAGGGGCACGTCCTCAGTTTCCGCGGCGATTGGTACTACAACCAACGCGATCTCATTCCCGACTACTGGGATCTCAAAGGCGCCTGGAGCTGGCAGAAGACCGCTCCGCGTTCTGGCCGCTACTCGTTGAAGCTGGACAAGGGCGCGACCGCCAGCCAAAGGTTCGTCCGCGCCATCACCGAGGAGGGCGGCGGTGCCTGGGGCGGCAGCGTCATCAAGGCTATTCCGATGCCGAAGGATGAGGAGGCCCGTTTCGCCCAGCCGTGGCGCGTCAGCGTCTGGTGTCGCAACGGCGGTACAGTCGCCCTGAACTGCGGTAAGAAAACCGTCACCGGGCAGGCACGGCCCGACGGTCAATGGCATCAGGTCATGGTCGAATTGCCGGCGACGGAGGTCGGCCCGCCCAACGCTCCGGCCGTGGTGACGTTGCAAGGCCCCGGCGAGTTCGATGATGTCGTGATTCAGGAGAAACTACCCGCGGCCCCGAACCTCGCCCCGAATCCCAGTTTCGAGAAGCTCGACAAGGACGGCACGGTCGCGAGCTGGAAGCGCCAGGGTCGCTATCGGGCCATCGGTCCTACGTATTATGTCTGGACCGACTGGAACCACTTCTTTCGCGAAAACCGCGGCGCCGTCGTCGCCGATCCCCTGATCGCTCACAGCGGCAAGCAGTCGTTGCGCTTCGACGTGCCGCCCGGCGAGGAGAAATACGTCGAAAGCGATCTGATTATTCTCAATCAGGAGAAGCCGCACGTGATCGAGGTCGGGGCGTACGTCCGCGCCGACCGGATCAACCTGATCGACGTGCGCTGCGTGGACGAGGAGGGCGTGTACATGCCGGCGTGCCGGGCGCGTCAGCCGGAGAACCAGCAAGGCGGCACGTTCCTGTTCGGCAACGGCACGTTCGGCTGGCGCTACGTCCGCAAGTTCTTTGGCACGCCGCACGGTCGCGCCGTCAAGGGCATCCGCGTCCGTCTGTGCGCCCGCGGCATGAACGGCCACACCCTCGACGATGGCGGCACGCGCTCCTACGCGATGGCGACCGGGACCGTCTGGTGGGACGATGTGCGCGTCATGGAGCGAACCACCGGCGCGGCATCCCTGCAGGCACGCGGGGTCAAGGTCGCCCCGCCGGAGCAGGTCGCGCCTGGCCTGCTGACACACGCCGACATCGATCTCGGTCAGCGTTTCTTCGGCGAGAACGCGCTGACCTACTCCTTCGTGAACAACGGCCAGGGCGGCACGTTTCAGCTGCGGCTGACGACGACGCTGCCCGACGGCAAGCCCGTGACGACGACCTCGCCCGCGGTGCGCATCGAGCAAGGCAAGCCAGGCACTTTGAAGGTTCCGTATCTCCTCAACGGCCTGGCCGGCGAGTTGGAGAAGCAGGGCCGGTTGCGACTGGAACTGCTACGCGACGGCCAGCCGAGCGCCGAGGCGAGCTACGCCTTCAACACCTGGCCGGTCGTCGTCGATATCGACGTCAGCCGGCACTACAACTTGCCTGCGGAGAACCCCGTCACGGTCGCGCTCAACTTCGGCGTCGCCGACGCGACGCTGGCGAGGGTCAAGCGGTTGGAGTTGCAGCTCTACCGGCCCTCTGACAACAAGGTGCTCGCGACCCAAACCTTCACCGACCTGCCCGCCGCTTTCGCGAAGACGATTGCCGAATTGCCGCGAAAGAAGGAGGACAGCTACGAGTTCAATCTGCCGACGCCCGCCTGGTGGGTGGACCGCACGAATCTCATCATCACCCAGTTCGATTTGACACCGCTGAAGATCTGGCCGCACGATCAGCCGACGCGCGACACGGTGGTGCTGGTGCGTGGCCTGGACACGAACGGGGATACCCTGATTTACCAGCAAAGCGATCCGTTCTGTCGCATGGAGGCGCCACCGAAACAGGCGCCTATCAAGAGCGTCAAAATCCGCGAAGACGGTATGGTGCTGATCAACGGCGAGCCGCGTTACCTCACCGGCGCGACGCATCAGAGCATTCGCACTGTCCACACACCGCCGCTGATCGCGCAGCTCGGTTTGAGGGGCCACCGTCTGACCCAGGGAATGACCTTCCAGCAGGTCGCCGATATATGGGACAAGCTCAATCTCTACAGTCTGCAACTGCGGCCCGCGAACAAGATCGACGGCACCAGTCCGATCATCGACCTCGATCCGAAGAAGCGCCAGGAATTCGAGGCTTTTGTCAACGCCAGCGGCCTGCGCAACGTCGTCTCGATCAATACCGGCGGCTGGGAGGCGAGCATCAATCCCGACGATGTTGCCAAGGTCCAGACCCACAAGGCGCTCAACGACTGGCTGCGCAAGCTCACCGGGCGGCCGGTAGCGATCAGCACCAGCGGCGCTTATAACGCCTGGTGGATACCAAAACTATCTTTCTACGACATCAACCACGCCGAGACGGAAATGTGGGGACCGATGGACTTCAACGTCATCTTCACCCCCTACATGAAGCGGCTCCGCAAGGAGCCGACGGCGTGGGTCTATCTGCCGCAACTCTACGACAACCATCCGTTCGAGCGCTACCGCTTCGAGACCTACGAGAACATCATCCGCGGCTCGGCCGGCGTGTCGATGATCCAGGGCATCGGCGACCCGACATTCAACCGCGGCCTGGCCGGCGAACTGCGCTACCTGGAGAAGCGCCTCAACAGCCTGGAACCGGCGCCGAAGGTGACGCTCGCTCCGCCTATTTCGCACAAAATCGCTCGCCATCAGGGCAAAACGTACCTCCTCGCGACAAACGCCGGCCCGATCCAGGTCGGGGACTGGAAGTGGAACACCGCGCTGAAGCAGAGCGGCCGCGCCAGTCACGAGGGCGACAGCCTCAACACAATGTGGTTCCGGCCCGGCGGTGTGCGCATCCACGGTTTCCGCGGTCTACCGATGCCGCCTTTGATCCAGAAGGGCGACAAGATCGTGCAGTACGTCTGGGTCGATCCGAAGGAAACGCCTGAGTGGGTAATGCTGGCGGTACGCGGCGATGGGCGCTTTGCTCACAATGTCGTCCTCGGCAAGTGGGACTTCGCGAAGTTCCGCGCCGACTACGGCAACGTGCTGATGTACTCCGAACTGGAGCACTCCGTCTGGCACGAGATCAACTACGTGATGGACGAAGCGACCCATGCCCGCGCGGTCAAGGTGATGGGCAAGGCGTGGGCCGACGGCATCAAGAAGGCGGCGGACGCGGGGCGGGCGAAGGTGGATCAGGTCGCCTATCAGGCGGAGCATTTCCACAATACGGGGCCGTTGCCGCAGGCCGGGGCGTGGGTGCGGATCGAACTCGATGCGGACAAATTCGGCCTGGTCGGCAAGCTGGTCGATGGCTTCGCGTACCTCACCAAGAACGGGCGGGCATTGTGGGACTACACCGCCCTGGAGCGCGGCGGCAAGGTGGTGCAAGTGTTCTGCGAGGACACCGTCGGCATCGACCGGGCACTCCTCAAGAAGGTGCGTATCAACGTGCCGGGGCTGAAAAAGGGGACGAAGGTGCGGGCATTGTTCGAGGATCGCGTCCTGATCGCCGACGAGGGCGGTTTCTTCGACGACTTCGAGGGCGTCGATACCTACGGCCACGAGGCGGGCGGCGTGATTGGCGATATGTTCGGTTTCGTCAAGGACGAGGATCGAGAGCTACCACGGATGATTCCGAGCGGCTATGGATACAATTATGGGCCGACGGCGGTGCATATCTACGAAATCGAACACGAGGCGCCGCGTTCTGCAGGAGCACGCTGAAGGAGGGCTTCTCAATGCCGGCCAAGAATAGGTATCATAAGCAAGTGGTCCGGGCACTGGAGAAAGATGGTTGGACGATCACCCACGACCCCTTCCACTTGAAATGGGGAGTGCGTGATTTGTTCGTCGATCTCGGGGCGGAGAGATTGCTCGCTGCCGAAAAGGATGAGCAGCGAATCGCCGTCGAGATTCAGAGTTTCCTCGCCGAATCGGAGGTGGAGGATCTTCAACATGCGATGGGGCAGTTCGTCACCTACCGCAAAGTATTGGCGAAAACCCATCCTGACCGTGTGCTGTACATGGCCGTAAGAGAAGCAACTTTCTCGAATGTTTTCGAGGATCCGCTCGGGCAGCTATTTCTTGAGGACCATTTTGTGCGCTTGCTCGTGTTCGACCCAGACAGGGAGGAAGTGCTCCGATGGATACCGTAAGCCGCTATCGCGCCATCATTGAGCAAGTTCTGACCGAGTACGCTGCCATTCCCTTCTCCCATGGCAAGATTGAGACGCAGACGGTCTTCGACAGCCACTCCGACCATTATCTCCTCTTGTTGATGGGGTCCGAGGGAGTCAAGCGCGTGCACGGGTGTCTGGTCCATATCGGCGTCAAGGATGGGAAGGTCTGGATCCATCGGGACGGCACCGAACAGGGCATGGCACGTGAACTCCTGGCTGCGGGCATCCCAAAGGACGACATCATGCTCGCGTTTCGGGTTCCTGATCCTCCGGAACCGCTCTCGGCCGTCCTGCCCTGACGTGCCCGGAGGCTTCCCCTTTGCGGCCCCTCAGAAGGGACGGGCTCCGGCGCCCAGTTCTGAAAGGGCTTTTCGCTTTTGGGCAGGACTCGTTATCATGTGCAAGCGAGGAGTGCTCCGGCGTCACGCTTGAACTGGGTTCCAGGAGTACAACCGCTGTGGCAGACCAACTCATGCAGCCGCACGATTTTGAACGGCTGAACATCATCGGGCGGTATGCCTACGCCCTGACGTGCGTCGAGCAACTGTGCCGAGCGTGGGGCGTGATCGATCCTTTCGTCTGGGAATTGATCGACGTCCATTGGACGCTCACAGGTAAGCAACTGCTGTCCGACGGACGGAGGCACTACGACTGGTTCGCGGAGACGAGAACTCATGCTCTGCGGACACCGGACGACCTGGCGGCTTGCCTCGAATCCCAGTCGCTGTCGGGCGATCAGGTGCAGACATTGCACCACGCTGTCGAGGAACTGCGTCTGTTGGGGGGCAGCGGCATGTTCTGCATGCCTGAGAGCTATACGTCCATGAGCCACCTGTTGAACGTCGTTGGCATGCTCGTGCGGTGGGGTGTTCCTCTCCCCTCCCTGGAGCCGTTCAAGAAGGCTGACTACCCGCCCGGAGAGTTCGGGTATGGCAGCATTCGCTTTTCACGAGCCGACTTCCTGGGAACCGCCAGCGGCGCACCTCACCAGGTTATCCGTGCCGGATCGACAACGCTCGGGAAGGGCTCCTCAAGGCCAGCCAGGAAACGCCATCATCTTCAGGTACGCGAGGCGCTCGTCAAGGACGGATGGACAATCACTCATGATCCCCTCCCGTTGCAATGGGGCACGAGAGATTGTGCCCACGACCTGGGGAGATGGCCACTTCTTGGAGCCGAGAAAGCCAGCCGGACGGTCGCGGTCGAACTCAGTAGTTTGGCTGGCGATCCTGACCTGGAGGCGATCTACTGGGCGGTGGGTCGGTTCATCATCTTCGCCACTGTCCTTGCCCAGGTCGAGCCTGAGCGGGAACTCTACCTGGCAGTGAACGACCAGATTTACCTCGATGGATTTCAGGAACCGATCATCCAACTCCTGTTGAGGAATGCTCGGCTTCGGCTGCTGGTGTTCGATCCGCCGACGCAGACCATCCGCGAATGGGTTCGGTGACGCGGCGTCAATATCGTTTCGGATTACCAAGGAGGGTTACGATGCGCCAATCACAGACCACGAAGGTCTCGAAACGCAAAGTGCAGGAGTTGCTTTCCGCCCCCGGCTGCGTGCCGGAAACCGCGCTGAGCGCCGCGGCCGGCGGCGAGGTCCACCAGCTCGCCGACGGCCGCGTCTTGCTCGTTCACAAGCGAGGGACCGGCACCCTCTGGGACCGCAACGCCCTGCTAGCCTCTCTCCGCCGACAGCCAGCGCTGCCGCAACACATCCTCACCAATCTTCTACCGGACGGGCAGCGCTTTCCCGGGCGCGTACCGGCCCTGGTCGGTCGCCTGGCGGCGCTGTTGCGCCTCCGCCGCGGCGAACTCGACGGCACCGAAGACAGCTTGCGGACAGTCGATCGCGCCATCGCCACGGACTTCCCGCGTTGGGGGCAGCGCCACGCCGATCTCTTCGAGGCGCTGGTCGCGTATACCGGCGAGGGGATCCGCCGCCGCGAGCCGTTTAGCCGCTGGGAGACGCAACTCGGCTGGGACGGTCGCACCTGGGAGCCGTGGATCCGCACGCCGGCAGGCGTCGGCTACGCTCCGTTCGAGGTGGTCTACGGCGAACTGTTTGGTGAGCCCAAGGAGTTCTGGTCGCTCTTCCACGCCGTCCACCTGGCGCCGGGTGTCGAGGCGGACGGGGCCAATCGTTCGGAGCCCATCGTCGGGCCGGGGGGCGCCCCGCGGTGAGCGCGTCCCCCCCGGCCCCTGAGAATCCGAACGTGCTGCTCAAAGAGTCACGGACAATTGGCCGAGCGACCGGTCTTTCGAGGGGACGGCGGTCCACTGGGCCGTCGCGGTTGTCGCCGAGACCACCGTCACCGTCGCGGTGCCGCTGACGCCGCCAGCGCTGGCCGTGATCGTGTACGGACCGCCAGCGCGCCGCGGCGCTGTGTACAGGCCGGTTCGACTCAGGCTGCCGTTGCCCGTGAGCCTCCAGGCGAAACTCGGCTGCGCGCTCAACAACGCACCGAACTGATCGAACGCCTGCGCCTGGAACTGCAGTTTCTGCTTGACCTGGACCGTGGCGGTTCCAGGCGTCAGGACAATCGA
>DASPXY010001626.1:0-2728 GCA_035637055.1 Gemmataceae bacterium
TTTCGTAGGAGATCCGATTCGCTCCCCCCCGTCATTCTCCCACAAGCCGCTGCCCCACACAACCCCGCCATCCCGACTGTCTCGCCAAAGGCGCTCCCGGGTGGTTTGGGCCAGGGCTGGCGCTCCCGGCGGTTGCCTCAACCCCTCGCGAAGCGACAGCAAGGTATCCTCGGCTCTCCGGTCATGAGGTTGACGCGGCCACGGTCGAGCCTACAATGAAAAGACGTGAACATGGAAGCGGGTGAGGATGGAACAGGAGGCACAATCTATCCTTTCCCTCCGGAGGAGTCGCACCATGTTCATCGGCCGCCAGGAATGGACCTACCGCGATCACGAGGATTACGACCCGAATCAGATTGGCGCGATTTCCCAGGCGCGCGTCATCGCGGCTCTGATCGAGGCTGGAAGGTTTGTGTGGACTCCCTTTGTCCACACAGCGCTTCGGTCTGATATGCTGATCGAGGAAGACGATGGGAGTTACGCCCGAGTTCAGGCGAAAACGGGCCACATCTCGAAGGGTGCTGTCCACTTCCCGACATACTCGTTGCGGGCGGCAAGGCGGGAAACGGAATGGCGGCGGGTGGCCCGTGACTATCAAGGAGATATCGATTATTTCGGTGTTTATTGTCCGGATAATGGAAAAGTCTACCTGGTGCCGATCAAGGACGTTCCCGCAAAACGGGGGGCTAAGTTACGCATCGATCCACCGAAGAATAATCAGAAGAAGGGAATTCGCTGGGCGGAGGATTATGAGGTTCACTCCATCCTGCAACCACACAAGCAATCGACGTAACTCCTTACAGGGGCCGTAGTTCAATTGGGAGAACGCCGCGTTCGCAATGCGGAGGTTACGGGTTCGATCCCCGTCGGCTCCATCAAGAAGACGGGTTGTGATTGCTCACAACCCGCCTTCTTTTTTCCATGCCTTCGTCGCGAAAATCCATTTGTCGGCGTGCCCGATTGGCGGTATCGTCGAATGGGTTATCCTGGCATCGATTGAGGGAACCCCATGCCTGCGGCGATGACTCGGCGGACTCTGCTTCGCTCCCTGGTCGGCGGCTCGCTCGTGCTGCCCGGCATCCTCGCTGAGTTGCTCGCTTCGGAAACGCGCACTCCCGCCGGAGATCCGCTCGCGCCGCGCGCGCCGCACTTCGCGCCGAAGGCTCGCCGCGTCATCGTCCTCTTCTCCTCGGGCGGCGTCTCGCACATGGACACCTTCGATCACAAGCCGCGCCTGTTCCAGGCCGACGGCCGGACATTGGTGCCCGGCGGCGGCCTGTCGCTCGAACGCCGGCCGCTGCTGCGACCGCGCTGGCCCTTCCGCCGCGGCGGCCGTTGCGGCACCCTCGTCAGCGACGTCTTCCCCAACCTGCGCGATCGCATGGACGACGTCTGCCTGATCAACTCGATGACCACGGATAACAACGAGCACTTCCAGGCGACGCTCGCCATCCACACCGGCTCGTTCTTCGCCGCCCGGCCGAGCATGGGCTCGTGGATCAGTTACGGCCTGGGCACGTTCAACCGCAACCTGCCGTCGTTCGTGATCCTCGCGCCGCAGATGCCCTACGCCGGCAGCCAGGTCTGGGCGAACGACTTCCTGCCGGCCTACCATCAGGGCACGCGCATC
The DNA here is from genome assembly GCA_035637055.1 of Gemmataceae bacterium. GTDB lineage: Bacteria > Planctomycetota > Planctomycetia > Gemmatales > Gemmataceae > DASPXY01. Next base: position 1,631 of record DASPXY010001626.1, read on the forward strand.
GTGCCCGGCGGCGAGCCGATCCCCAACTTGCGCCGCCCCACCGCACCCGGCAGCCGCGAACCGGCCGACCTGCAGCAACTCGAACTCGGCCTGGCCCGCGCTCTCAATCAGGGTCACCTCAAGCGCAACGGCCACGACAGCGACCTGGCCGCTCGTATTCGCACTTTTGAGACCGCGTTTCAAATGCAATTCGAGGCGCCCGAGGTCTTCGACCTGTCGCGCGAGACCGACGCGACGCTGCGGCTCTACGGCCTGGACCGGCGCGACACGCAGAGTTTCGCCTGGCAATGCCTCGTCGCTCGTCGCCTGGCGGAGCGTGGGGTTCGTTTCATTGAGTTGATCGACACCGGCTCCTCGAATAACTGGGATGCTCACGCCGACATCGCCGCCCACGAACCGCTGGCGCGCCGCATCGACCGGCCGATCGCCGGGCTGCTTGAGGATCTGAAGCGGCGCGGCCTGCTCGACGATACGCTGGTCGTGTGGACGACGGAGTTCGGCCGCACGCCTGGGCAGGACGGAGCGCGCGGGCGTGGCCATCACCCGGCGGTCTACTCCTCGTGGCTGGCCGGCGGTGGGGTGAAGGCTGGGATCGTTCACGGCAAGTCGGACGACATTGGCGCCACCGTCGCCGAGAATGGGGTACATGTCCACGACCTGCACGCGACCATCCTGCACCTGCTCGGACTCGATCACGAGCGCCTGACGTACCGTCACGCCGGCCGCGATTTCCGCCTGACGGACGTCTACGGCCGCGTCGTCCACGAGATTTTGGCGTAGTTCGGCCAGCCGTCTGAGCGCCGGAGGACCACGACCATGCCGCTGCTGGATCATTTTCATCCGCCGCTCAAGAAACGCCGGCACTGGGAAAGTTTTCACCATGCCTGGGCGAGCGGACTCGCCGGCCACCGCAATCAACACATCCTGCCGCGCCGCTACATCGCCGAGCCGCACGTCAAGTTGGGCGTGGAAATCGAAGCCGATGTCGCCACCTTCGAGGAGGAAGAGGAAGTTGCCGTCCCGTCCACGGGCGGCGCGGTCTACGCGCCGCCGAAACCGCCGCTGACCCTCGCGGTGGACTTCGCGAGCATTGACGTG
>DASPXY010001627.1:0-3417 GCA_035637055.1 Gemmataceae bacterium
CATCAGCGCTCGTCGGACGCTGACAGCGCGAGCGCCTGCCGCCACGCCGCGGTAGTAGGCTCGGCGTCGCGGCCGGTCAGCGAGCGCAGCGCGGCGAGCACGGCCTGACGGTACGGCGAGGTCTTCTCCAGGCGGGCGAACTCCGCTCGATAGGTCGTCGCTTCCGCCGCCGTCAGGACGCGCGTGCGGACGAGGAAGTCAAAGCGCTGCATCGTGGGCCAGGGGGCGGCGTCGGCCACCTTCTGCAGCCGCGAGAAGTCCTGCCGCAGATAGGTGACATCGACGCGTACGACGTTGTTGGCCAGGGAGCCGCCGTAACCCCCTTGCGAAAACGACTCGCCGGGGATGGGGATGTCGCCGCGGAGGATCTCGGCAGTCACGTCGGGAGTGTTGCCCGGAGCGTGGCAGAGCAGGCAGTTGCGGTGATGGTTGATGCGCACCAGTTCACGCACGACCGGCACTTTCTTGCCTTTGACCTCGCATTGTACCGGAGCACGCGGATCGGGTTGGTCCAGCATTTCGACGAGCTGGGCAACCTGGTCGGTGCGCTTGAGTTGCGTGAGAGCGGCAGCGGCGTTGGCGGCGACCTCGGGCCACGGATAGCGCAGCCCCTCCAGCAAGATACCGTTGACATCCGCAGCCGGACGTTTCGCCAGCGCCGCGACGGCCGCCTTGCGCACACTCTCGTCGGCGTCGAAGAGCGCTAATCGCGTCAGGGCGTCGGTTGCTCCTTTGTCGGTGTGGGCAGCCAGATAGGGGACGAACCCGGCGCGCAACTCGGCGGCCTCCACAGGGAGCAGCTGCACCAGGGCGGCGAGACCCGCTCCATGCTTCTCTTTTTCCTTTGGAGGCGAAGGCCGGCTCGGCGGGTACAGGTCTTCCCACATCTTCCTGGCCATCGCCAACTCGCTTGCCTTCCTCTGCGATGCAGGCGGGTCTCCCCCAAACGTCTGGCGAAAGTGAACGACTGCTATGTGGAACGATTCCAGGCGTTCCTTGCTGAGGCGACAGTCGACGCCCATCACGAACGGCAGGCCGGCGAGGTCGGGGCGCCGCTCCAGCAACAACTCCATGAAGTGATCGGTCTTCTTCCCGTTGAGGAAGTTGATCTTCGCAATCTGGTGTGCGATCTCCTCTGGCGGTTTCTCCTTCGCGGCCAGGTTTTCCACGATAGCCTCGATCTTTTCCTTGTCGGAGAGGCTGTCGTAATTGGCGGGCAGTTCCGGAAGGGTGAGGGGTTCCTGAAAATGCACCTCGGGAACCTGGCTCAGAGCCGTGGCGAGCAACGGCCTGGCCTGACGGCTGACCCGGGGAGGAGTCGGCAGAAGGTACTTAACTGGAGTTTTCGGATCGATCACAAAGGTGATGGTTGGCCGGACTTGTCCAAACACGTCCGGAGTTTGACCCGAGGCACGCTGCCGGGTTGGTAGCACCGGACTCAAGGCGAGCATGCCCAGTGTTAGTAGCGCCGGCAACAGGAACTTTTCGCCACGAGCGACGGTGCGACGCTGATCCCTCATGACAGATCCCTCCGGGAAGGGGTGCAAGTTGGAGGAAGATTGGAGTATAACCTTGGAGGTCAGACGATGAAAGGGCCTCTCGGAAAATGTCGGTCCTGACGTCGCCTTCGCTCGGAGGGTGCAACGATGACTCCCCCAACACCTTGGCGCCTTGCCGCCCTGCTCCTCAGCCTGAGCGCGGCGACGACAGCCAGGGCCCAGCTGCCGCCACCCCCTCCCTCCAAGGAAGACCAGGCGAAGATCGCCAGTCTGCAGCGACTACTGACAGAGATCGAACCCGACAGGAAGGCTTTCCAGAAGCGGTTGCCCGTCGCACACTTCCTTCACCTCCTGGAAAAGCAACTCCCCAAGGACAAGCGCATCTCGCTGCGCCTTGACGCCGAGGCATTCGGCAAGGATTTCAACAGGGTCGCCGCCCTACCGATCCAGTTACAACCCGCCCCAAGACGGCTGTCCGCCATTTTGCACCAGGTCTGCTCGTACATCCGAAGTTACGGCATCCCGGCGGACTACCGCATCTGGCCGACGCATTTTGCCATCACCACGCCGGAGAAAGCCCGCTACACCCACATCTACGACGTCCGCGATCTCCTCGACCGGTCCTTGCTGCTCGAACTGCTGGAGAGGAATGGCGGAGTGTTCGCGTTGTCTGGTAACGAGGTAGCCGAGCATCTCAAGGACACCGACGGAGCACACCTGCTGGTCCACCTCATCCTTTGCACCACAGGTGCGAAGAACTGGTCCGGGACGGCGACCGCGCCCTGGATGATCCGCGTCGTGAACGGGACACAACTCGTCGTTTACACCAACAGCTGGACACACGAAGCGATCAACGACCTGCTGAGGGACTTCCGCCGCCTGCGCGATCTGGCCGTTGTCATGAACGCCCGGCTCTACGAGGTCGATCGTGCCTTTTACGGCAAGCACATCGCCCCGTTGCTCGCGACCGGCGTCCGCGTCGGGACCGTTCGCCTGGCTGCCCCGATCCACGATCAGGCCCTGTTGAAGCAGGTCAAGCAACAAGCGGAAGTGGTGCGCGAAGGCGACCTCAAGATCCGGCCCTCGCAGCCGACCGAGTTCCTGGGACTCCAGGAGCCTTACCTCTACATCGCCCACCCTGGCAACCCGAACCTGGACGAACTCAGGGTCTACCGCACGGGCCTGACCGGCGTGTCCTTCCGCGTCCGCGCCACGGTCAGCCGCCGCCGGAGCATGCACTTGAAGATCACTCAGGAGGTCGCGGAACTCCTCGAAATCAAGAAGTGCATGGTACTGGAGCCGGCCACTGGCAAGGAATGGCTGGTCGAGTCGCCGAACGTCCGCCGGAACACCCTGACGGCGATGCTGACGATCGATGATGGGCAGGCGTTCGTGATGCCGGTGGACTATCGGCCTCCCGGCGCGGCCAGGGATCGGCTGTGGATCCTGCTGGCCGAGCCGATCGTCTGGATCGAGGAGGAGCAAGAACAAATCCGCCTGGGGAACCTGGCAGATAACGATGGTTCAAAGTCGCCCCAAGGAAGAGGGAAAACCAATCCATGAACAGCGATCCGAGGAAAGTCGCCCTGGTCACCGGTTCGGCCACCGGCGTCGGCCGCGCCGCCGCCCTGCGCTTCGCGCGCGACGGGTTCGCCGTCGTTGTCAACTATTCGCGCTCCGAAAAGGAGGCACAACAAACCTTCGCAGATGTGCAGGCCCTCGGCGTGCCGGCGCTCCTGTGTAAGGCGAACGTGGCCGACGACGGCGCCGTGCGCACGATGGTGCGGCGCTGCTGCGACGAACTGGGCGGGCTGGATGTGTTGGTGAATAACGCCGGCACGACGCACTTCATCGAGCACAGCGACCTGGACGCTTTGACCGACGAGGTGTGGGACAACATCTTGGGTGTGAATCTGAA
>DASPXY010001628.1:0-5143 GCA_035637055.1 Gemmataceae bacterium
CAGATCGCCACCTAAAAGCTGGACGATCTCTTTAGGCGGCTGGACGTCCAGCCGCCTAAAGGCGGGACTACGAACAAAACGCCGCTTGCCTCCGCATGAGCGCTCCGGGCCAGGATTCACCCCTTGCGAACCTTGACCTGGTCGGCGTGCGCTGAGGCGTTCGACTTCCGAATGGCGCCACACGCCCCCTCAGAAGTGAGTTGGGTCTTCTCGGGAACGGCCAGCACCTTTTCGCACCCGGGACACTTCACTTTCTTGCCGGCCAGCGCGCTCTTGACCTTGAGGCCCTTGCCGCAGTGCGCGCAACGCAGAGCGGTCAGGGAGTCGTGCGACGCGGCGGGCGCCTTGTCCTTGGGCTTTCGCAGCCAGAAGTAGCTCAGCGCGAGGCACGCCAGGATTGCCAGCGTGATCCCCCAAACGAGCAACGGGCTGACACTGCTCTCGTCAGCATCTTCGGCGTTTTCCCCTCCTTTATCGGGATCTTGTCCATTCGCCACCCGCGCCCGCGGCGGAGGCGTGACAAACTTGCCCTGGCGGCCCAGTTCCTGCGCCTGCAGCTCGAACTCAAGCAATCGCATGTCCAGACCGGCGTGGACGTCTCCGCCGGAAGTGCCGGCGAAGCGGACCATGCGAATGTCCGCCACGCCAATCTCGGCGCGATGGATTTCCTGGAATTGGTCCTGCTCCCCGAGTGCCAGGGACGCGATCAACGTCGTCCCGGTCCGCGCCAGGCGCAGCCGCCCGCACTCACTCTCCGGAGTCGCAGGAAAGTAGCGCGTCTGCTTGGCGTAGCGCTTGCCGGCTTCGTTGTTGCTCAGGTGCAAGAAGGTGAGGCGCGTCAGCCGGGCAAACGAAATGCCCTCCCTGGCAGGTCCGTCCAGCATCAGGTACAGTTCGACTCCGGCACCCAGCCCATCTTCCGTTTGATCGGCCTGCAGGATCTCGTAGCGGACTGTCGCCACGAAATCGCCGCGCACTGGAAAACGCCAGTAGAGGCCCACCGGCCGGGTCGGTGCATGGCCCGCAAGGAACCGCCAGCGCAAGCCTGCCCCTTCGGGGCTGACAAACTGCTCCGCCGTGGGGCCGTCATAGCGAAAGAGCCTGTCGCCGGCGTTGCCGCCGCGGAACGTGTGCCGCACCTCTTCCGCCGATACCGCCCCAGCCACCAGGAATAACGCGGCGCTCGCCAGGATTCGCATCGGAAAACCTCATTTTGAGGATCTTTTAAGTCCAGGAAGGGGCTGAAAACCCCTCCCCCCAACCCCCTCCCCGCAACGGAGAGGGGGAGCAAGACTCACACGCCTTTTCTTCTCCCCCTCTCCGTTGCGGGGAGGGGTTTCCCTCAGACTCTCAGGCCGCCAGCCGTCGTGAGCGCCAGTGAAGCCCATAGCCGCCGGCCGCGAGCAGCACGATCACCACGCCTGCCACGATCCAGAGGGACCAGTCGTCCGCTTCCGGCGGCTCCCGACGTGGCGACCCAAGTTCGTCCGACCGAATGCTCACGGATTTGATGCGCACGTCAACGACCGTGGGCGAGCCGCCGTTGTCCGCGGCGAAGCGAACGAGATCGAGATCCGCGGTGCCGAACTCCGTTTGGTACACCTCGCGGAACACGTTGCTTTCGCCCTGGGCGACCTGATAGGAGAGCAGGGATCCCGTGCGGGTGAGGCGCAATCGGCCCGAGGAGGCGTCGGTCACCAGGGGTCGGCCGCCGTGGTGCTCGCGGTTGCCGCCCTCGGGCGTCGTGGCCCGGTGCGAGAAAAAGACGTGCTCACCACCCCGGCGCACGAGGCGGCCGAGCGTGGCGGCTTCGCGGGTCGGCGACACCATCGTGATGTAGATGCTCACGCCTGCCCCGTTGCCGGCGGTCGGCCGATCGACGCGGAGAATGTCGAACGCCAGCGTGATCTCGAAATCGCCACGGACGCCGAAACGCGGCACAATCCCGACGGGCAACTTGTTGACGTGGTTCGCGGGCAGGGTAATGCGCCATCCCTCGGCGTCCGCCTGCGTCACGCGGTGGAGGTTGCTGCCGGTGGGCCGGAATTGCTTCGGATCGTAGGAACGCCCGCGAAAATCGCGCGTAAACTCCGCAGCCGAAGCGGCGCTCGGGCAGGTTATCCATAAAAGGGATAGGAGAATGCCGAGAAACACACATTTGACGGGAGCGCTCATAACGAGAAAACCTCCGGGGTGGCGAAGCCTCAGAAAGCGCTGCTGTCCACCGGTTGGCCATCGGCGCGGGTGCCGAGGCGTGCGAAGATTGTCGGGTCAATGGAAAAGGCCACGTGACGCACCGAGCCGTCCGCGAAGACGATGTTCAACCCGCCGCGATGCGACGAGCCGAAGCCCCCGAAGCCGTTCTCTCCCGTGGGGGCGCGCGTGTCCGGGGCGGGTGGGTGATTGGCGTTGCGCATCGTGTCCCAGTCGTTGCCGGCGCTGTAGCCCTCGTTGTCGTCCGCCCGGGGAACCTGGCCCAGGTAATAGAGGTTGAGGCGCTTCTCCGCGACGAGCAATGTCGTCGAAGTGCCATCGGTAATGTTGATGATGCCGAGGGGTGGACCGAAGCCGTTCGCCTGGATGGCGCCGCTGCCGTCGTCGAGGTTGTTCGCGGCGTAATCGCACAGGGCATGAGTCACCAGATCGCCGCGTCCCTGGCTGATGTAATTGTCGGCGTAAGTGACGGTCATGGGCTCCCGCCGGCTGGGGCAGAAGAAGATCGGGTTGAGCGCCCCGACGACCATGCGCTGCCGCTCGTTGTCGGTCATCGCTCCGCCGCCGCGCCAGACGTTGTCGGCCCCGAGATCAGGCAGGATCTGGAAACCCCAACCTGCTCCTTGCTCCCTCCCCACCACGGGAGTTCCGTCCCGGTAGGTCGGCGGCGTGCCCCAATCGCCCCCGGCGGTGGGGAAGACCTTGTGCCGATCGTGGTGCATCTGGAACGCCAGCCCGATCTGCTTGAGATTGTTCTGGCACTGGGCGCGGTTGGCGGCCTCGCGCACCTCTTGCACCGCGGGCACCAGCAGCCCGAGGAGCACCCCGAGAATGGCGATCACGACGAGCAACTCGATCAAGGTGAAACCGCGGCGACGCAACAGCCGTGAGGCTCCTGTCATGGCAATATCCCCCTTAGAGGGTCTCTTTTGGTGCGATCTAGCAGCCCGTGGAAAAACCCCTCCCCCGGCCCCTCCCCGCAGCGGAGAGGGGGGGCAAGACAGAAAACTCTCCCCTCTCCTTTCAGGGGAGGGGCCGGGGGAGGGGTTTTTCAACGCGCTGCTAGCGCAGGCCGGCCGGCGGGCGCGCACGCGGAGCGCGGCCCTTGTTGACTCCATGAGGTATCACTTCATTGGATTCGGCAGGCGTGCCAGGCGTTTGAGGGCGGCCCGCGCATCGGCGGCCAGCCTACTCTCGCCTGCCTGCTGAGCCAGAGCGCTCAACACCTGCCGGGCTTCGGCACCAGAGACGTACTCTAACACTTCAATCGCCCACACGTTGCGCAGGTCGCTGCCCCCTGGACCATTGGCATCGAGCAAACGCTCCCGCAGGAACGGCACCGCTTGCTCGGGGGCTTTCCCCAACACGCTCATCGCCTGAAACGCGACCGCGGCATCGCCGGCGCCCAGCTGCGCCCAGAGGTCCGCGAGTTTATCTCCGTCAAGCGGATCGATTTCGTCCTTCCGCGCCGCGAGGACCGACGCCACATCCCAGCAGACAACCGTGGTGTCGTCACTCCCCGAGAGGAGTGTTTTGCCGTCCGGCGCGAAGGCGAGCGACCAGATCCAGCCGCGATGGCCGCGGAATTCCTGCAATTGCCTGCCGGTGGCCCGGTCCCAGAGGCGGACCACGGGATCGCCCGTCCCCGAGGCCAGATACCGGCCGTCCGGTGAAAACGCGACCGCCACCTGTCCCCAGCTGCCGCGCTGGAAACTCCCGGCCTCCCAGCGCTGTTTGCCCGTTTCCAACTCCCAGAGGTGGATATTGCCGTCGCCGCTTCCCGAAGCCAGCACGCGCCCGTCGGACGCGAACGCGAAGGAAGTCACCGGCCGTTCATGGGTCAGCCGACGCGCCGGTGGGGGAACCGCCTCCGCTGTCAAATCCCAGAGGCAGAGCAGCCCATCGTTGCCGCCAGAAGCGAGCGTGTTGCCATCGGGCGCAAAGGCGACAGCACGGACAGGTTTTGTGTGGCCGCGCCAGGAGCGCAAGAGCCTGCCCGCCCGCGGCTCCCAGAGGGCAATCGTCCCGTCGGCGCTGCCGCAGGCGAGCAACGTCCCGTCCGGCGAAAACGCCACGGCATGCAGCCGCGCGCTTCCCTGCTGCAACGTTCCGCGTTTGGTTCCCGTGAGCGGCTCCCACAGATGAATCGTGCCTCCTGCGCTGGCCGACGCGAGGAGTCCGCCGTCTGGCGCGAAGGCCGTCGCGGTCACCGCATGCTCGTGCCCCGGCAGCTGCCGTAGCAGTTGCTGCGTCGCCCCATCCCACAGGCGCAACGTGTGGTCCTCGCCGCCGGTGACGATTAACCGGCCGTCCGGCGACCATGCGACGCAGTTGACCCAACTCTCATGCCCCGACAGCGGACATAGGTCCGCGCCGGTTGCCACCGACCAGAGGCGGACGCGATGATCTTCACTCCCCGAAGCAATGACCCGACCGTCAGGGCTGAACGCGAGGGAGGTAACCGCGGCGTGATGTCCGCGGTAGCGATGGACCTCCCGGCCCGTCGCCACTTCCCAGAGCCCGACGAAACCCGCAGCATCCCCCGAGGCAACCAGCGTACCATCGGGCGAGAAGGCCGTCGCCTTGACCGCTCCTTGATGTCCCTCGAAGCGGCGTCTCTCCTCGCCGGTGGCCGCATCCCACAGGCGCAGGGTTCCATCAGCACTCGCCGAGGTCACCATTTTGCCATCCGGCGAAAAAGCCACACTTGCGATCCACTTTATGTGCCCGCGTAGGATGATCCGCTCGCGTCCCGCATTTACGTCCCACAAGCGTAGGGTGGCATCCTCACCGCCCGAGGCCAACGTCGCACCGTCGCCAGAGAAAGCAAGCGACCGCACGCCGTCCTTGTGTCCCGTCAGGCAACCGCGCTCGACGCCGGTCTGGACCTCCCACAAGCGGATCGTACCGTCGACGCCGGCCGAGGCCA
>DASPXY010001629.1:0-2139 GCA_035637055.1 Gemmataceae bacterium
CGGTACAGGCCGCAAGGGAGGTGCGTCGGCTGGCTCGACGCGGGCGCGCTGTACCTGGAGCCGGACGCGAGTTTCGCCGTCGTGCAGGGTTTCGCTCGCGAGCAGAACGAGAGCCTGCCCGTGACGGAGACCACGCTGCGCCGCCGCCTGAAGGAGAAGGGCTTCCTCGCCTCGACGGACACCACCCGCGGCAAGTTGACTGTCCGCCGGACGCTGCAGGGCGCGCGTCGCGAGGTGCTCCATGTCGCCTGGCCTGGCCCTGATGAGGACGGCGCGGACGACGGGCACGGCGACGCCTGGGAGCCGACGTAGGTGCCATCCCGAGGAGGGACGATGAGCGGAGAGTTCACCCTGACCGTTCCTGACTGGACCCCGACGCCGCTGAACCGGCTCCTGGGGCACTGGGCGCGGCGCAGCAGGTTGAAGCGCGGCGATGCCGACCTGGTCATGTTCTACAGTCGCCTGCAGGGCATCCCGGCTGCGGCTGGCCGGCGCCGAGTGTCCTTGCGGGTGACTCTTGGACCGCGGCAGCGGGCACCGGACCCTGACGCGCTGTGGAAATCGACTCTGGACGCGCTGGTGCGGGCCGGATTGCTCACCAACGACGACCGCTTTGGCGTCGAGTTGGGGTCGGTCGAGTTCGAGCGCGGGCCGGCGCGAGCCACGGCGATTGTCCTGGAAGACATGGCTCTCGCACAGGGTCAAGCCCGCCCGGACGTGGTTGGAGGCGGAGAGGTATCCTCGGCAAATGAGCGCAGCTGAGCGCAGGTGAGTGCATGGCGAAGGGACACGGCGAGAAACTGAGCACGAAACAGGAGGCAGTGATTGCAGCCCTCCTGAGCGAGCCGACGCACGCCGCGGCTGCGGCCAAGGCGGGCATCAGCGCGGCGACCTTGCGCCGCTGGCTGCGCCTGCCGGCGTTCCGCGCTGCCTACCGCCGCGCCCGCCGCGAATTGGTCGCGGGAGCGATTGGGCGGCTGCAGGCCGCGACGGGGCTGGCCGTCGATACACTGCTGGCCGTGGCCCGGGATGGCAAACGCGACGGCGACCGGGTGCGGGCTGCGGTCGCGCTCCTGGATCATGCCTTGCGCGGCGGCCCTGACCTGGCCGAAGGGGACGAGGACGGTTCCGCGCCGCCGGCTATCGAGGGGACGGGCGACGTGGTGAAACTGTTGGCTGAGCGGTTGCGACAACTCGATGCGGCCGAGTTGCCCACCAGCGAGAAAGCCCGCTTGACGGCTACTCTGGCGGATGCCCTGCTCCGCGCCATCGGGGTGGATGTCCTCGACAAACGGCTGGAGGCGCTGCAGGGGGTGTTGCTCGGGAGAAAGGAGAAGGCGCAATGAACGCCAACGCCGTTGCCCGGCACTACGCTCTGTTGACGCCGGAAGAACGGTTCCAACTGATCCTGGCCGCCGGCGCCCGTGGCGACGACGCGGAACAGGCTCAGCTCATCAGGGCCGGGGGGAGGATCACGTACAGCACCTCCGACCATGCACCGTTTGCCCGTGCCTTCGACGAGTTGGCTACCCTGACCTTCATCGAACTGCAGGAAGACACCGCCCGCTACACCGATGCCTTGATCCGCGCCACGCACGCCGGCGATCTCTTCGGCGATTCCGACCCCGACGAAGACGACCGAACTGAAGCGGGAAGCCAAGGGAACTGTGTGGAGGCAGACCAGCGCAAGACGAGCGCCGCCGAACGGCTGCTCGACCTGGCGCTGGCCGCCGGCTTTGTGCTGCGGACGAAGGCCGAGGGGTGGAAGCTCTTTTGCGAGCGGCTGCACGTCCCGGCGTTTGTGTTGTGGCGGCTCTATCCAGGGTTGGACCGCCTGCAGCGTGCCTTGGCCCTCGCGGAGAAAGCCGCGTTCACCGCGGAGGGGTTTCTGCGCTGGGCGAATGCTGTTCGTCCAGCGGGAAAGCCGGGATGGATCGAAGTCCTTCCGACCACCGAAGGGGTGGCAGTTGCCACCGAAGAGATGTTCCGCCAGCGCGTAGCATGGTGGCGCGGATGACCTTCTCCACCGCAAGCGCCGTAGCCGCGGGCGCGGTCCTGGCGCATCACGGTCGTCAGGCTGGTGGGCCGGTCGGTAGTGCTGTCCCAAGCAGGGTGTGCCTCGAACAGCTGGCCTCGAAA
>DASPXY010001630.1:0-4740 GCA_035637055.1 Gemmataceae bacterium
TCGAGGTGCGCCTTCATCAGCGACATGAAACCCTGATCGGGAAAGAGTCGCCGCCCCAACCGCAGCTCAACGTAGCTGGCGGCGAAACTGTACTGGTCGCTGTGCATGCTCACCTTCTCGCGCCAGAACTCCGGCGGCATGTACAGCGGCGTGCCCGAACCGCTGCCGGCGATCGACCGCGCCCCCTTGTGCAGCAGCGCCAGGCCAAAGTCGGCGACGCGAATATGCCCCTCAGACATCAGCAAATTCTCCGGCTTGATGTCGCGGTGCATCACACCCTTGGAGTGCAGGTAATCCAGCGCCTCGCCCGTCTCGCGCGCATAGAGCAACAGTTCTTCCAGGGGCAGCCCCTGCCCGCCCTTGGGAGCGATCTGCTTGAGGCGGTCGCGCAGGCTGCCGTCGGCCAGGTCCATCACAATCACCAGCCGATCCAGTTCCGCCTTGAAGGCATGCGTACGGAGCAGGAAGTGATGGCGCAAGTTCTTGATTAACTCCAGCGCCTCCAACTCGTGCTTGGCGGCCTCGTGATCGAGCGGCCTGAGAATGATCTTGATGGCCGTGCGCACGCCGCCGGGGGCGAGCGCTTCCCACACCTCGCCGAACCCGCCCATGCCGATGCGCTTGACCAGCGAATGCCCCGTCGAGAGGACGCTGCCCGCCTGCAACACGCCGGCGCCGGGGGCGATGGGGAATCCGGTCGGGGTGGGCGGAGGCGACGGCACGGGGGCGGCGGGGCGTGCCTTCCTGCTGAAGGGAGTGGCTACCGGGCCGGCGCTGGTGGGCATGTCGCGCTCGCGAACGAGTCGGGCGAGTTCCTCAAACTGTTCGGGGAAGCGGGCCTTGTAACTCTCCAGCGAGGGCCGATCGCCGTGACGGTGGCGGACCAGAAATTCCTCGAACAGCAGCGATGTCGGCAGGCTGCGCGCCGGGCCGAGTTCCGTGAACTTTTCCAGATAGTAACTGAGGGTGACCGCCTCGCCGCGCCGCCAGCGAAGTTCCAGGTCGAGTTTGATCAGTTCGTGTAGACAGTTGCGCCGGAGCGGGTCGGTTTCCGGCGGCAGAAATGCGCGCAGATCGACCGCTTGCCCTGCCTTGCAGGCATCCTCGAAGCGGTCGGCGTGAGTCTGCAGGCGCTCCCAGTCGTTGGTATTCAGCTGTCCCAGGTTCGACACCGGGCGCACGGATTCTCCTCCCTTGAACGGATGCGCGAGAAAGCGGGGGCGGCGGTCAATGATGTTAGTTTATCTCGATGTGCCCCGGACCACAAGCAAGCCCGAGCGTTGCTCTCCTGGCCGCATGGGGAGCGGAAGAAAATGAAGAATGAAGAATGAAGAATTGAGAATGAAGAATGGAAAGCGAGGTTCGCTTCTTCTCGTTCTTCATTCTTCATTCTTCATTCTTCATTTTCCTCTGGAGGATGAGGCGAATGTCGGCACCCTTTCGGCCCGCGGCAGGTGAGCCTTCTGCCCCCACGGACAGGCAAACTCCCACGGCTTGGAGAGCACCCACAGCGTCTTGACGCCAGGGTCGGCCGGCAAATACGGTCCTTCGCCATCGGTAAAGTAGATGATGCCGTCGGGACGATGCTCGGCGAGGAACTCCGCGGCGAAGACGGGGCGCAGATCGGTGCCGCCCCGGCCGGCCACGTCCTTGATGCTGCCCTCGAACGGATAGACGCGCTGAATGATAACGTCGCACTCGGCGACGGTCATGCGCACCAGGTCGCTCAGCGGCCGCAGCTGACGGGCGATCTCGGCCAGCTCCTCCGTGGACATGCTGCCCGACGTGTCGATGGCGACCAGCAGATTCGGCTTGCCCACGCCAGGGAAGAACAGCCGCCCGGGAATGATGCCGACGCGATCAGGGAAGCGACGGCTCGGCCGGCTGTAGGTATGCACCGGCGTACGCACCAGGCCGACGAACATCTGAATCGCCGCCTTCCAGTCCATGTAGCGGCGTGGTTCGCTGTCGCTGTCCTGCAGTTCTTCGAGGAACGAGCCTGGATCGCGCCCAGCGAGCAGACCGCCGCGGCCGCCGGCATCGCGGCTGGCCTCCTCAATCGCCCCCTGGATCAGCCGCCGGACGCGCACCTGCATACCAGGGTCGAGGAGTGGCGCCGTCGGATCGCTGCAGCCTGCGCCGCGCAATAAATGATCGTCCACGAGGACACACACCAGCTGCGGCGGAATGCGGCCATCGCGGCGCGCCTGCACCAGACACTCGTAGCGCTCCAAGGTGCTCTGGCCAGAGTGGACGCCGAAGGTGGTGTAATCCTGCCAGATGGGCGGCTTGCCGGGCAGTGGTTCGCGGATGTATTCGTTGGCGGAAATCTCCATCGCCACCGTCATCAGGTCGGGATGCTCGGGCTTCTGGAACTTTGAGTTGCTCAAATGTCCGAGAACGACGTGGTGGACCTCGTGAAGCAGCACGCCCCGCAGGTACTGCAGGTTCGTCGGCGGATTGGTGAAGAACTCGACGTTGACGTGCAGATAGAACCGCGCGCCATGAGCGCTCACCGCCATGACGTGGACGAAGGGGTCGATGACCGCGTCGAGCCGGGCAAGAATGGCGGCGTAGTAGCGATACTTGCCGAGGAACGCGGCATCATTGATGTAGCGATATAGCCAGTCGCGGACGGTGTCGCTCATCACCCCTCCAGAAGCAACAAGGGCCGGGGCGGTCTCCCTATCCCCTTTCTTCCTCAAGGCCGCTCCTCTCCCTCTCGCGATTGCGTGCCGCCAAGGGGTTGGTCGTTGCGTCTGGACACGAACAAAATCAACCCAACGACCCCAAGCACGAAACTGATCGCCAGCCCTCCAAAACCCACGAGGATAACGATCCCCTCAAGGATGCCGTCGCTGGTATGAGGTGGATTCACAACACAATACACGCCAAGGATTCCAAACAGGATGGCCAATATCCAGCAAATGATGCTGCCCGGCCCTACTGCACGAGTCATGGAACGATCCTCCGCTCTCGCTCTCCGTCCGGGTGCTTCCCTCCAACTACCTGAATCCTATCCGACCGTTCGCCCCTTCGGCAGTGTCGGCTTGAGTTTCAACTCGGCGCACTTCAGGTCGAGCGGCTTCGACCAGCGCACGCCGACCTGGGCCACGAATCGCCCCAGCCCGACCATCGCTCCCTTGTTGCCGCGCAGCGAGGCGATGTCTTTCTCATGGTCCAGGTAATGGCACAGCGCCCGCACCAGCGCCGCGATGCGGTGGCCGCGCACCGGCTCCTTGACCCAGTGATCGACCTGCGCGGCGCCGACGCTGCCGGGATAGCCACCCGCCAGGATGTCCGCGACCTTGACGCCCAGCAGCGACGCCGTGATCGGGTTGTCGCCCAACGATGCCTGCAGCGCCTCGCGGTGATCGCCGGGCAGGTCGGCGATCAACTGCTCGAAGGCGTCGAGGTGAAAGGCGCCGCCGTCGATCAGGTGATTGAGCCCCGGTCCGTCAACCACACGCAGCACGCGATAGGCGATCCGGTCCAAAGCGTCGGTCTGGCCCGCCTCGCGCAGCTCCACGACGCTCTGCCGGAGAGCCGCGTCAGTGTGGTAAGCCCACAGCAACCGCCGCACGTCAACGCCGTCGCTGTCGTCGGTATCTTCAAGGGCACGCAACAATTCGTTGATCCACGGTCCGGGCAGGTAACCGCCGAGGGCGGCTTGCAGCAAATGGGCGTTGTTCAGCTCCTCCGGGCGCAGGACGTGGATCAGGTCGGACACGTACGTCCAGGTACGCGGCGGCACGCCTTCGAGAAAGCGCGGATGCCGGCGGGCGAGGTCGAGCACAGCGGCATGCACGCCATTCTCGCCAGCCCACAGCAGCCAGGCGTCGCGATCGGCCCGCACGACGAGGTTGAGGAAACGCGAGCGCAGGGCGGGGTCGAGTGGCGTCACCTGGTAATCGCCGTCCTCGGGGTTGATCGCGGCGCACGCCAGCCAGCCGGGCGGCAACTCGTACTCGTGAAGGCGTCGGCCCGTGAGCAGTTGCAGCGCCGGTTGCTGGATGTAGCGCTCGGCGCGGTTCAACTCTTCCAGCAGCAGGATACCGTCGCCGTCGAGCGGCAAAATGCTCGGCGCGGCGTAGCGCGTGCGACCGTCGGCGATGATTGGCAGGCCGACGAGGTCGGGCGGTTCGAGCAGGCTGAGGTCGAGGACGACGCGGCCGATGCCCAGGTCGGCCGCCACCTGGGCGACGATCTCGCTCTTGCCAATGCCGGTCGGCCCTTCGAGGAGGACCGGACGGCGAGCGCGGTAGGCGAGCCGGAGAACATCCTTGACCAGCGGACCAAGCGGGAGCGAGACGGTTTGACGATCGGCGGTTTTCGGTTTGCTCATCGGGCGGTCCTTGCGGGGTACCCGGGCCACGGTTCACGACATCATTATTCCCGCGGGGCCTTCCCTGGAAAAGGGCAGGCGAAAAATGATTGCGGCGGCCATCCCGGCGTTTATAATTTACGCAATCAGCCCGCTTTCTATTCCGTCCTTCCTGCCGAGGGAAACATCATGCTTCGCTGGATTCGCCGTCGGCCCCGATCATCGCGCAGGCCCTCTCCTCGTCGCGGGCGCCTCTATCTTGAGCCGCTGGAGACACGGGCCTTGCTCGCTGCCGGTTCGTTTCTGAACCCGCTGGCGCTGCTGAGCAGCCCGCCGCGGGCGAGCATCGCTCTCGTGGCCGCGCAAAGCCACACTGCCGTCGCCGTGGGCGTGGCGAAGGCGGATATCGCCATTGA
>DASPXY010001631.1:0-4851 GCA_035637055.1 Gemmataceae bacterium
TGCGCCGTGAGGACACCAAGCTGTTCGGGCGGCTGCGGCAGGTCTTTCATGATCTCCTGAACGGCCAGGTGCAGGTTGGGCCGCTCGTAGCTGGCAAATGGTTGTTCAAGCACGGCCAACTTGCCCGGATCGGCGTTCAAATGCCTGCGCAACCGCCACAGCAATCCGGACCGCTTGACCGCGCGTCTTTTGGTCGCCATCGGTAGTCCCGCCCAAGGAGGGGTTCGCGAACTTCGCCCAGACAGATTTCATTGTACCCGGTTGACCCATCGCGTCTTGAACCCAAGGAACGCGACCCGTTTCTTTGAAAGGTGGACGGGGAAAAAGCAACTCAGGTGTTGCCGAATCGTGCATGCTGATGTAGGGCTACTTACTCATCTTGTGCTCTCAACTTTGCTCCTCGAAGTCCAGATTTTCGGTGATTCGTCTTCTATCCTTGCGAAACGCTTCCGCGAGCAGGCGTATTCGCCTTTTGGCCTCCGGTCAGCGAATTTCCTCCTCCGAAACCCTCCCATCCGGCATGAGCACCAGTTGCCGAATGACCCGGCCCCGATGCTCGATGGAAACCGGGTCACCGGCCTGGCTTTCGCGCGCCAAGGCGCGGGCGATACGGATCGCCTCGTCGAGGCTGTCCACCTCATCGAAGCGGTCTTCGGTGGTTTCACTAATGATGCAGTAAGCGTTCAGGTTCATGTCAGCCTCCTTACGCGCGGTCAATGTACACCCACAGATGGTTGAGGGCTGCCTGCGGGTCTACCCCTGGGACAGCTTGGGGGTTGGCGACCGCCTGGAGAACCTGGGACAGTTGAGCCGAGGCCTGGGCGAGCGGGACGGCCGCAGACTCCCAGGTGCTAGTGTTCGTGTTCTGAAGTCCCATCGCGGCGAATAGTGCGGCGATGTGGTTTCTCAGGCGAGACTGGTGGTCGTGGAAGTACGAAATCCGAATGATCACTCGCCACATTACCACCTCCACTCTTCCACTGGCGCGAATCCTCCCGGTGCTTCCGTCTCTCAGGGAATACTAATCGACGGCGGGCCGAGCGCCAAGCAAGACCATCGCCGGGCGCCGGGCAGGCAAGTGGAGATCAAGGGGGAGCTAAAGGGGACGCAGACCGTCTCGACAAATCCGCGCTCGGCGGGTCTCCTCGAGCTCTCCTCCTAGAAATCCAGGTTCTCGGTGATCCGTGTCCCATCCTTACGGAACGCTTCCGCGAGCAGGCGTATGCGCCTTTTGGCCTCCGTCAGGTCGTAGTTCTCAAGGTTGATGTTGAGCAGGTCGATGTACCACGGCAATTTGACATCGTCCATGACGTAGGGTTCGACGATCTCCCGTGCAATGGGCAGAGTCGTATTCTTCGATGCGTCGTGAACGTCGCGGTTGCTGGCATTGCGGAGCTTCTCGTACTCTTCGGCGAGGAACCGCTTGAAGAGTTCAGACGAGAATCGGTCGCCCGCCTTGACACCAACCTGAGCATCGTCTGCGGTGAAGGACGCGTTCTTGTGAAGCCATTCCCAAAGGATGCTGAGACGAATTTCACCGGTCGCCATGTCTTCCATCAGGTACAGGACATCGTCGTTGCCGAAATAGTCCGCGGGTTTGAGCGCGGCCGCCTGGAGTCCGACCAGGAAGGCATTGCCGTACTGGAGCGCGACGCTCAGCAGATCGCGGGCGCCGCGCACGGTTCGCGGCGCCGGTTCGATCAGGAAGAGACCGTCCGCGTCGGCTGAGGTGTATGTCAACGGGGGGAATTTCCGTCCCAGCTGGTTGTCCTGTCCGGCGCTTTCCCAAACCGGCCGTACAATGTGAACCATCTTCCAGTGGGCGACCCACTTGCCGCTCGCGCCCTCACGTTGTTCGCGCTCGGCCCCGGCAACCGCTCGCTTCATGCCGCTGGTAACGCCGGCTGCGGAGCCCACCGGGATGTTAGGCTCCATCCCACCCTGCCAGAGTGCATACTGACCCAAGTTGTCCGGCGTGTTGCAGGCGCGGCGCACACGGTCTTCATAGATCCGCATGTAACCATAGGTCATCGTAATGGCGTCGATGTTTGGGTTCACGAATCCGCGTTCCCAGGCCATTGCATCGGAGACGCTGTTGATGTAATCCCAACGGCCGGTGTTGAATCCTATGAAGTGCTTGCCGAAGGCGGCGCGGATCTCCATCAATTGGAAGCACGCTTCGACCTGTTCGACGAGCACGTAAACCTTAATGACACCGTCTGGAAGGCCAAGATGTTGTTCGAGCGCCGAGAGGATGTCACTCCAAAGCGCTGCTTCTTCGGCGGTCTGGATCTTGGGCAAGTACAGCACCAGCGAGGCGCCGGAGTCGCGCAGGCGCCGGTGGTTGTTGACGGCGTAGAACGCCGCATCAACGATGGACGCGGAAAAACTGGCGCCGCCGCTGTGCCGCACGTGACGGTCGTCCAGATGCAGCCCACGCACGCGAAAGATCTTGGTCGTGAAGTCGAGTTGCTTTTTCCAGTCGTCGATGATGGGGCGTCCGAAGAAACCTTGCGCCCATTGGTTCATCTCGCCGGCCACCTGTTCGGCAGCCTTCGTAAATACGGGATCGCGGTGGATGGCCAGCTTGAGGTTGCGCTGGTTGTCCAGAGACATCGTCGCGATCTGGCCGAGCGCATCCTCGCCGTCGAACATCCAACCGTCTGCCCCTGATAGCAGCGCATAGGCGATATTTCGGATGCTCTTTTCCACCGGCGCATTCGGCTTCGCCGCGGGACCGGTGCCTTGAATCCATTGGCGCTGGAGATCCCTTGGAATCTCGGAGCCAAGGAAAGCGCCAGCGCGGGCGTCTTGAACCTTGATCCTGGTTCGCGCGATGGTGGCTTGTGGGTCGAGGAAATCGATCCGCTGCTTGTTTCGAGCCCGCGCCGCGCGCCGCTCGATACGAGCCGCCATCACTGCTTTCCGATCCGCATCCAAACCAGCCAGGGCTTCCAAAGCAGCCACGGCTTCCGGGGTGAACACGTCCGCGTAGGCGTTCTCAAGGTTGCCTCGGATTTCCAACTTTCGCGCTGCCATGAATCCCCCCTTTGCAAACAACTCATCCGATTCCCAGGCCGACACGACGCGGCAGTTTGAGGTAGCCTGCGCTCATTGATCTGACATAGCTCGAAGGCGAGCAGCTGGCCACATCACCGTGAGCGCCCACGAGTGAGCCAAGCGAAGCAAGGGATGAGCGACATTGACGGTCGTCGCAGGCTGTCTTCTTCGATTGGTGTTTCCGGCGGACGACGGGTCGGCTATGATCCTGGGAAATGTGTCCCGAGGATCTGCCATGACCACGTTAAGCCCTGCCGACGTCCAGACAGTGGACTGGATTGCCCAGCGCCTGTTGCACTGCCGCAGCGTCCTGTTCATCACCGGGGCGGGGATGTCGGCCGATTCGGGCCTGCCGACCTATCGCGGCGTTGGCGGGCTGTACAACAGCGGCGAGACCGAGGAAGGCTTTGCCATCGAGGAATTGCTGTCCGGCGCGATGTTTCGCCAGCGCCCGGAGTGGACCTGGAAGTATCTCCGCCAGATCGAGCAGGCGTGCCGCGGCGCGACCCACAACCGCGGCCATGCCGTCATCGCCGCGATGGAGAGCCACTTCCCGCGCGTCTGGACGCTGACGCAGAACGTCGATGGTTTTCATCGAGCGGCCGGCTCGCGCAACGTCATCTCGATCCACGGTGAGCTGCACGAGATCCGCTGCACGAAGTGCTCGCATCGGTTCACGGTCACCGACTACGCCGCCCTGCCGGAACTGCCGCGCTGCGAGCACTGCACGGCGCTGCTGCGTCCCGATGTTGTGCTGTTCGGCGAGGGCCTGCCCGACGACGGCGTTCGCCTGCTGAAGCAGCAACTGCGCGAGGGGTTCGACATCGTCTTTTCGATCGGCACGACGAGCGTTTTTCCGTACATCGCGTTCCCGGTGGAACTGTCGCTGCAGCGCGAGAAGCCGTCGGTGGAGATCAACCCCGGCACGACGCGGGTGAGCGAGCTGGTCACGTACCGGCTGGCAGTGGGTGCGTCGGTGGCGCTGGAGGCGATCTGGGCGCGGTACAACGAGCGGCGCGGCTGAGACCGTTCTCAACGGACGACGCCCGGTCCGAAGCGGCGGTGCAGCACCTTCTCGACCGACGTGGGGATGCGATTGCCGCTGAGTTCCAGCACGCGCAGGCCCCCCAGGTACGGCGACTCCGCCAGCGTGCGTGCGGCCGGCCCCTGGATGCCGTTGCTCCCCAGCCGCAAAATCCGCAGCCCCGCGACATGCGGACTGGCGGCAAGTGCCCGAGCCCCCTGGTTGCGGATCTCACAGCCCGTCAGGTCCAGTTCGCGCAGGCGGGCCAGCCCCGGGCACGCCGCGAGAACGGCAGGTTCGGCCTCCCGCATCCGGCAGTAACTCAGGTCTAACGAGGTCAGACGGGGCAGTCGGTCCGACGCCAGCCACTCGGCCAGCGCCGCCAGCGAGTCCGGAGTGAAATTATTGTTGCCGAAGTCCAGCCGCTCCAACGACTTCAGGGGATGCGACGCGGCCAGCTCTCGCAGCGCAGGTCCGGCCAGGTCCGCCATCACCCAACTCAAGGAATTGAGCCGGTCCGTCGCCCCGGCCGCGAGGACCGGGCCGGCTGCGACCTCCCAGGGCTGATAGCCGTAGAAGACGAGCGTTCGCAAGCGGCCGAGCAAGCCCGAGTCCATCAGGGCCTGGACTTCCGCTGTCGGGTGATACGCTCCCAATGACAGGGCCGTCAGTCTCTCCCGCAACGGCGAGACAAGCACGGCCTGAAGCCAGGGTTGGTCGGAAGGGGGAAACACGCCCAGTTCGTCGAGGGCCGTCAGGTGCGGTGA
>DASPXY010001632.1:0-12515 GCA_035637055.1 Gemmataceae bacterium
TTTCCCGACGACAATCACTGCTTCGAGGGTGTGATCCCCTTCTGGAATGTGGACGCCGTCCAGCGACGGTTTCGTCTGTAACGGCAAGGCGGTAATCGGAGTCTGTTGCTCTGCCAGCGCCTTGCCGTTCGCGTCACGCAAGGTGAGCTTCAGGATGGCGTCTTTTGGCAGTTCCGCCTCGACCTTGTAGAAGGAGGCGACTGTAATGGATAATTCAGGGTGTTTATTGTCGAGAAAGCGCGCGGCCGGGCGCACGGCCAACGCCCCGGCCCAACGGACGGTGGCGGACGGTTCCTTGGCCGTGGTGAGCAGGTGCCGCGCCTGATCGAAGGTGCGGGCGACCTCATCGAGACTTCCCTTGAAAAAAAGGACGGTCACCTTCTCCAAGGCGGCGAGGGCCCGTTTGCGGGCGGCCTCGTCCTTGTGCTCCTCCCACGCGGTCTCGAAGGCACGCAAGCGCTGGCCGACCTCGAAGCGGTCGGACTGAGCCAGCGCCCGCGCCGGCAGCAGCGCCACCAGCAACAACACTGTCACGCGATTCATGAGACACCTCGACATAGGGGCTCCATTCCCGTGCAGGTCAGCATAGCGAGCGGGATGCCTCTTTCCACTCCGCGCCACAGCCTGGCGGGTGGCGGGTGGCGGGTGAAGAAGCACCGTCAGCGGCGGTCTCGTTGTCTTCTTTTTCCCGCCACCCGCCACGCTGCGACGTTTCGGTATAACAAGGACGGCGGCAACGGTCCCCGCGCCGATAGCCCCAGCACTGCGGGGAGTAGCCTGATCCTGGGAGGTGGCGTCGATGACAGGGTTTGTGCGTGCGTCGCTCGTGCTATTACTGTGCTTATCTGTGGCAGCATCCGCCCACGGCGGCGTGGTGGTCGCCTCGTATTACTATCCCGTTTATTACCAACCGACGGTCACTTACTATACGCCCACCGTCGCTTACTACCCGCCGACCGTGACCTATTATGCCCCGGTTTGGCCGGTCTACACAACACCGGTTGTGTGTCCTCCCGCGGTGACCTATGCCATGCCGACAGCGGCACCGCCCTCACAGACGATCGAACCCCCGCTCGGCGCTGCTGCCAAGAAGTTCGCTCCGACGGTCACGGAATCGCGAACGGACACGGGGCCAGCGATGACTCCGAAAGTGGCAAGCCCTGCGGTTGTCGAGCGCGTCCAGGTCGGCTTTTGGAACGTGACAGGGCGGGACGTGACCTTGATCATCGACGGCCAGACGCGCGTCCTGCCACGGAATCGCAACCTAACAGTGACAGTGGGTCGTCAGTTCGTCTGGCGCGTCGATCAGGGCGTCGCCCAGACGGAGCGCATCCCGGACGGCCAGTGGACGGCGGAAATCGTGGTGCGGGAGTGAAGCAACTCAGGGCGGCGGTTCGGCTGGCTTGTCCGGTGGCGGAGCAACGTCGCTGAGCGGGGCCAGCTGCAGGTCTTCCGGCAGGATAATCGAACTGGGACTGCGAGCCGGCAATGGTTTGGCGGGCGGCGCCACCGGCGCCGACGGCAAGACCGGGCCGGCCCGCTGGCCCGGGTTGACCGGTTCCGGCAGCGGCACCGGATCCTCGCAAGACTCCAGTTGATCCTCTTCCTCGAAGGGCACGTGCCGGGTTCGCCGCACCGCCTCCTTGCCCGGCAGCACGGGTGCGGGGGCCTTACTCGGGATTGGCTCATTGGCCTGGCCGTGCCACTGCAGCTGATAGCGATGATTGCCTAACGTCAACTCATCGCCCGGTTTCAGGCAGCCCTCAGTGACGCGCACGCCGTTAATGCGGATGCCGTTCGTGCTGCACAAGTCGCGAACGACCAGGTAGTCGTGGACCTGGGCGATACAGCAGTGCCGCCGCGAGATCTTCCGGGAGGCCAGCTGGATGTCGCACTCCTGGTGCCTGCCGAGCAGCAGGATTGGTTTATCCAGCAGGATGTTGGGCCCTTCGGTCAAGGCCACCAGTTGCGGAGGCATGATACTGCCCAGCGAAACGGCACCGTCGCGATCGGAAGATACGTCGCATCGTATAACAGTCTGCGCGCCTGAGCAATAGGAGGCGAGAAAAAAAGCCACCTCAAGGGTAGGTGCCGCGAGCCGAGCGGCACCCCTCCCCCCAACCCCCTCCCCGCAACGGAGAGGGGGAGCAAGATCAACTGCCCGCTTCTTCTCCCCCTCTCCGTTGCGGGGAGGGGGTTGGGGGGAGGGGGTTGGGGGGAGGGGTTTTGTCCGACCGCCTTTACCTGCTCGGTCGCTGGCTGCGCAATTGCTGCTCGCGGAGGGCCTGCTGTCGGCCCTGGCTGGTGTGCTCGGCGAGCCAGCGGTAGTAACTCTTTTGCACGTCGGTCAGGTCGAGCTTCCGCCGCTGCATGACACGAGCGGCCGTGGCGAACAACTCTTCCAGGTCGCCCTCCTCTTGCAGCTGACCGCGCGAAAAACCGCAGAACGACGGAATGACGCGCGGCGGCAGCAGGTTCGAGGGAAAGAGATAACAGAACACCCCGGTCATCGTGCCCGTGTTCAGCAGGGCGTTGATGCCGGTCTTCGTATGGTCGCCCAGGAAACAGCCCACCTTGCTCATGCCGGTGCCGACCTTCTGGCCGCCGACCGTCATCAGCACCTCGCCGTAATCGGTGCGCAGGTCGCTCACCTGGGTGCCAGCGGCCAGGTTCACCCACTCGCCGAGGTACGAGTGGCCAATGAAGCCCTCGTGTCCCTTGTTGCTGTAGCCCTGGATGACGCTCACCTCGACGTCGCCGCCGATGCGGCAAACCGGGCCGATGGTGCTGCCGCTGACGCGGGCGCGCATCAGCCAGGTGCCGCGGCCGATGTAGCACGGCCCTTCCAGCCGGCTGAACGCCTTGACGATCGCCTCGCGCTCGACGACGACTGGTCCACCTGTGGTATCGGCCACCACGAGCGGATCGACCTGGGCGTCCTTGTGGACGAAAAGCCGGTCTTCCGGGCCGATCACCGTGACCTGTTTGGGCCGATGATACTGCGACCGCTGCTCCGCGGGCAGTTCAAAGCCGGCAAACGCCTCGTCGCTCAGAGCGACGAAGCTCCACGGGTAATCGATCATGCGGCCGCCGCCCTCTCTTCGGGGCAAGCCCTCGACGCAGCGCTCCAGCCAGGTGTCGATCGTCGCGGGGTCGGCGTCGATGGGGCGCCCCGGCGGCAGGACGACGTAGGCAATCTGGCCGTCGGTCAGGCCCACGTGCGGCCCCCCCAGCGCTGGCTTCCCGACCGGCGCCAGCCAGCGGGCGTTGACCAGCACATCAGCACCGGCACGCAGCGCGGTCGGGTCGTTGACGGGGAGGTCCGCATGGCTCTGGCGGCACCAGTCGACCAGCGGCGGGCGCACCAGGACTGCCGTGGCGGTCGCCCCGAAGTGACGCTGCTGGCGTTCCAGGAGCGATGTGAAGCCGCCCCACAGGTCGAACGCCGGCCGGGTCAGCGTCAGCGGCTCCAGCCGCTCAACGCCGCGATCCTCGAAGACGCAGATGCGCATGGGGAAGCCTCCTGGTGGATGGTGGGTGGTGGATAGTGGATGGTGAAGAAAAGACAGGGAGATGGTTCTTCTTCACCATCCACTATCCACCACCCACCATCCACCGAGTTATTCGACCGTGACGCTCTTGGCGAGGTTGCGCGGCTTGTCCACGTCGCAGCCACGCAGCCGTGCAATGTGGTACGCCAGCAGTTGCAGCGGCACCACCGCCACGAGCGGCTGCAGGTAATCCGGCGCCTCGGGGATGTGAATGATGTCGTCCGCCTTGCGCGCCACGCGCTCGTCGCCGGTGCTCGCCACCGCGATCACCGGGCCGCCGCGTGCCTTGATTTCCTCCAGGTTGCTCATCACCTTGTCGAACACCTCGCCGCGCGGGATCAGGAACACCGACGGCGTCTCCTTGTCCACCAGGGCGATCGGGCCGTGCTTCATCTCGGCGGCGGGATAGCCCTCGGCGTGGATATAACTGATCTCCTTCAGCTTCAAGGCTCCCTCCAGCGCCACGGGAAAGAGGTACTGCCGCCCAAGGTAGAGGGCGTTGCGGACATTGGCGTACTTGCGAGCGACCTGCTGCACCTGCTCGTCGCAGGTCAGGGTTTCGCGGATCAGTTGCGGCAACCCACGCAGTTCGCGGACCAGCCGTTCGCCCTGGGGGGCGGAGAGATGACGCATGCGGCCGACGAACAGGGCGAGCATGGCCAGGACCGTCACCTGGCTGGTGAACGCCTTGGTGCTCGCAACCCCGATTTCGGGCCCGGCGTGGAGATAGACGCCGCCGTCGGCCTCCCGCGCGATGCTGCTGCCAACCACATTGCAGATGGCCAATGTTGGATGACCCTTGCGTTTCGACTCGCGCATGGCCGCGAGGGTGTCCGCCGTCTCGCCTGACTGCGTGATGGCCAGCACGATCGTGTTGCGATCGATGGGCGGATTGCGATAGCGGAACTCCGAGGCGTACTCCACCTCGACCGGCACCCGCGCCAGCTCCTCGAAGAGATATTCGCCGACGATGGCGGCGTGGTAACTGGTGCCACAGGCGGTGAAGATGAAACGGTCGGCCCGGCGCAACTGCTGCGCGTCGAGGTTGAGGCCGCCGAAATGGGCGGTCGCATCGGCGTCGTCGAGCCGGCCGCGCATGGCGTTCTCCAGGGCCGTCGGCTGCTCGTAAATCTCCTTGAGCATGTAGTGCGCGAAGGAACCCTTATCGACGTCGCCGAGATCCCAGTTGATCGGCTGGGTGCGCGCCTGCACGGGCGCCTTGTCGGCATCGACGATGGTCCACTCCTCCGCCGTCAGTGAGCAGATCTGGCGCTCCTGGAGATAGAAAACATTCTCGATGTGGCCGACGAGGGCGCTGGGGTCGCTGGCCATCAGGTGCTCGTGCTGGCCGATCCCCAGGACGAGCGGGCTGCCCAGACGGGCGCCGACGATCAGGCCGGGGAAACGCGGACTGACAACGGCCAGGCCATAGGTGCCCTTGAGACGTGTACAGGCCTTGCGCACCGCGTCGGCGAGATCGTCCTCCAGGTACGAGGCGATCAGGTGGGCAATGACCTCGGTGTCGGTTTCGCTGCGGAAAACGAAGCCTTCCGCCTGGAGCTGTTGCTTGAGGATCGCGTAGTTCTCGATGACGCCGTTATGCACGACGGCCACGATCCCATCGCCGCCGAGGTGCGGGTGAGCGTTGGTGGTGGTGGCGCCGCCGTGCGTCGCCCAGCGCGTGTGGCTGATGCCGCAAGTCCCGGGCGCCGGCTGCTCGGCGAGGAGGCCGGCCAGTTCATCGACGCGGCCAGCGCGCTTGCGCACGTGAAGTCCGCCATCGACGGTCACCAGGCCGGCGCTGTCGTAGCCGCGATATTCGAGCCGCCGCAGGCCGCCGACCAGGATTTCCGCCGCGGGTCGATGGCCGGTATATCCCACGATGCCGCACATGGTTGCCTCCCAGAATGTTGCTGCGGCCGGCCCTTCCGGCGCACCGTCATTGATATACGAACGCCCGCGCCGCTGTCCGCTCGGCAGAACCCCTCCCCCCAACCCCCTCCCCGCAACGGAGAGGGGGAGAAGAAGAAGCGCTGTCCGGCTTGCTCCCCCTCTCCGTTGCGGGGAGGGGGTTGGGGGGAGGGGTTCTCGGCTCGCACTCCTCACGCCTCGGCCCACCACTTGCGCAGCAGATCCCGGCTCAGCAGCAAATACTCCCTGTGCGGGGCGAATACTTCCAGAGTGATCGTCCCGTCGTAGCCGCTCGCCTTCAACTTCCCGATGTGCCGGGGCCAGTCGGTCGCGCTGCGCGGCGCGGCGCCCAAAGGCAAGTGCTGGTCGTCTGTGCCGTCGTTCTCGGACAGGTGGACGTGGAGCAACTTCTTCCCGAGGCGGTCGAGGTATTCGTCCCAGCGGTCGCGGCCGCGCTCCAGTTTCGCGTGGCCGCTGTCCAGGTGAAAGCGCAGCAGCGGCACCTGTTCCATGATGGCGACGATGTTCTCCAGCTGGTCGCTGCCCGCATGAGGAACGTGCTCCAGCACAATGTTGACACCGACCGTCGCCGCCTCGTCGCAGAGCCGCGACAGCACCTCGACGTGCCACGCGATCACTCGCTCGCTCGGGAAGAATTTCGGCGCCTTGCCGTAATGCAAGTTCATGACCGTCGCGCCGATCCGGTGGGTCGCCTGCAAGGCACGTCGAAATTCCGCCAGGGATGCCTGGCGAATGCCGGCGAAGGGAGAGGCCAGCGGCAGGAACCAGGCGGTGTGTCCGACGACGCCGAGGCCGTAGCGCTCCAGGGCCGCCCGGACCGCGGCCGGATCGATCTGGTCGGCGTCGGCGGCTGGCGGCTCCAGCGTGAAGTCCACGAAATCGAAGCCGTGCCTGCCGATCCAGTCGATTTCCTCCAGCGGATTGCGTGCCGGGTGGTTCATCGCGCCGATTTTCATGGATACCGTTCCTCTGCGCGGAAGCTGGACTCGTCGGACAGATAGCATTGTACGCCAAAAGGCAGCAGCGAATCACTGCGGCCATGCACTGGGACACGAATACCATAACGGAGGAACTGCCGGCCCTTGATGTGTTTGGGATCTCCTCATGGCGCTCGCGAACTGCCGCGTGGTACTGGTTCGGCCGCGCATCGCCGCCAACGTCGGCGCGGTGGCGCGGGTCATGCGCAATTTCGGCCTGAGCGAGCTGGTGCTGGTCGAGCCCGAGGCGGCCCTCGACGACCCGCGCGGCCGACTCCTGGCGACGCACGCCGAGGATATCCTCGACCGCGCTCGCGCCGTCCCGGACCTCGGCGCTGCCGTGGCAGATTGCCACTTGCTCGCCGGCACCTCGGCGCGCATGGGTGGACTGTTCCGCCGCCAGTCCACCGGCACTCCCGAGGCCATCTCGCCGCAGTTACTCCCGGCGCTGGCGGCGGGGCGGGTTGCGCTGGTGTTCGGGCCGGAGTCGAGCGGCCTGAGCAACGAGGAGGTAGCGCGCTGCCATTACCTCATCCACATTCCGACCGACGAACGCCACCCCGCGCTGAATCTGGCTCAGGCGGTGGCGATTTGCCTCTACGAGCTGCGTCGCGCCTGGCTGGCCGCGGTCGAGCCGCCCGCCCCGGTTGAAGCGCCTGCCTCGTTCGCTGCGCAGGAACAGATGTTCGCCCGTTTGCGCGAGGCCCTGGAGCAGATCCATTTCCTCTACGGTGCCAAGGCCGACGCGCTCATGCACGGGCTGCGGCACCTGATCGGCCGCGCTCGCCCGACGGAAATGGAGGTCAAGTTGCTCCTTGGTCTGGCGCGGCAAATACGTTGGTTGGTCGCTCACGGAAGTGGCGAGCGGGGGGCGTCAGCCCCCTGATGCATCGCATCAGGGGGCTGACGCCCCCCGCTCGCCAACAAGTTACTGCGTCGAAGTCGAGTACAAGGGGGGACCATGAACAAGCTCAAGACCCTAACCGTCGGCCTGTTCGCCGCAGCGCTGGCTGTGACGCCAGCGCTGCGCGGCACCGCCCAGGAGAAAACGCAGGGCGACCTCGCCGACAAACTGCGGGCGCTGGATGCTCGCGTCTTTCCGGCGGACAGCGAGGACGCGAAAAAATTGCCGCAGATGCTGAGCCGCGATGTGCAAGCGCGGCGCGCCGCCGTCAATCAGCGCGAGACGGAAGCCTGGCGCGGCCTGAAAACCAAGGCCGACTGGGAACGCTATCGCGATCCGCGCATCAAGGCCCTACGCGACTCGCTCGGCACCTTTCCGCCCGCAGGCGATCTCAAAACGCGCGTTACGCGAACGATCGCCGGCGACGGTTACCGCATCGAAAACCTCGTCTTCGAGAGCCGCCCCGGCCTGGTCGTGACCGCGAATCTCTACCTGCCTGACCCGCCCGTCAAGTCGATGCCGGGTATCTTGATTATCCACAGTCACCACAACCCCAAGACCCAGGGCGAACTGCAGGACATGGGGATCCTGTGGGCGCGTTTGGGATGTGCGGTGCTCGTGCCGGATCAGATTGATCACGGCGAGCGCCGCCAACATCCGTTCAGCGACAAAAGCAAGTATGCCGGCCCGTTCGCGGTCGGCCGCCAGGATTACTACTTCCGCTACAACGTCGCCAATCAGCTTTATCTCGTCGGCGAAAGCCTGGTCGGCTGGATGGCCCACGACATGATGCGCGGCGTCGATGTGCTCTTGAGCAAGCCGGGCGTCGATCGCAAGCGCATCATCTTGTTGGGGTCGGTCGCAGGCGGCGGCGACCCGGCGGCGGTGACGGCGGCCCTCGACCCGCGCATCAGCGCCGTCGCTCCGTTCAACTTCGGCGGCCCGCAGCCGGAGACGATGTTCCCCTTGCCGGCCGACGCGGAAGCAGCGTTCAACTACGCAGGCGGCGGCAGCTGGGAATCGACGCGCAACCTGCGGCTGTCGGCACGCGACGGCTTCCTGCCGTGGGTGATCGTCGGTTCGGTGGCGCCGCGCGGTCTGATCTACGCCCACGAGTTCGCCTGGGACCGCGACCGCGACCCGGTCTGGAAACGGTTCGAGAAAATCTATGAGTGGTACGGCGCGGGCGATCACCTCGTCGGCACGGCCGGCAAGGGCAGCGTCAAGGGCATGGCGCCGGAGAGCACCCATTGCAACAACATCGGCGCGTTTCATCGTCGTGACATCTATCCGGCGCTGAAGCGCTGGTTCGATATCCCCATTCCGGCGAAAGAGAATCAGAAACGTCATCCAAGCGACGAGCTGGCCTGTCTGACGCCCGAGGCGATCCAGGCGCTGAAGCCGCGGCCGGTACACAGCCTGGCCGCGGAACTGGGCGCCGCTCGCGTCGCCGCGGCGCGCGCGCGCCTCGCCGCCCTGCCGGCGAAGGATCGACCCGAGCGCCTGCGCCAGGACTGGGCGCGGCTGCTCGGGAAGGTGGACGCCCCAAAGGATAGTTGGGTGCCCAGGTCCAAACGCGAAGTCGCCGGTGACTTCATCGTCGAGCGGTTCCAGTTCGCCTACACCCCGAAGGACGAGCCGAACATTGTTATTCCGGCGGTGCTGCTGCTGCCGCGGCACGAGAAGAACGCGCGGCTGCCGGTGGTCGTCGGTGTGGCCCAGGAAGGCAAGGCGGGGTTCTTGCGTCACCGGGCAGACGTTATCGCGGCTCTGCTGAAGGATGGGGTGGCGGTCTGTCTGCCGGATCTGCGCGGCACGGGTGAGACGCGGCCTGGCGGCGATTCACGCGGGCGGACCAGTGCCGGCACGTCGTTGTCGGCGTCGGAGTGGATGCTCGGTCAGACGCTGCTGGGTGCGCGGTTGCGCGACCTGCGCCTGGTGCTGGGCAAACTGCGCACGCATCCCAATTTAGACGCTGCGCAGATCGCTCTGTGGGGAGATTCGTTCGCCCCGGTCAACGCGGACGGGCAGAACCTGGAGGTGCCTTGGGACGCGGCGAAGTTGCCGGCGCAGTCGGAGCCGCTCGGCGGTCTGCTGGCGCTGCTCGGCGCACTTTACGAGCCGGACGTTCGCGCTGTCCACGCTCGGGGCGGTCTCAGCGAGTATCAATCTCTGCTAAGGAGCCAATTCCTCTATGTACCGCACGATGCCCTTGTCCCCGGCGCTTTGACCGTCGGCGACCTGACTGACGTCGCGGCGGCGCTGGCGCCGCGGCCTGTGCGGCTAGAGGGCTTGGTGGACGGCCTGAACCGTCGCGTCGGGCCTGCGGAACTCGCGAAGGCGTACGCGCCGGCCCGTGCCGCCTACCAGGCGACTCCGGAGCGGTTCTCCGCCGTGGCCGAGCCAGGGACCGCTGAAGAAACAGCTCGCTGGCTGCTGGCTCGCGTCAAGGGCGGCTGAGGCCGCTGGCCGCTTGCGGCTTGGCGCTCCGGACGCTAAGTCGCCAGCGGACGTAACTAACCGAAGCGTAAGCGAGGGCGCCCTAACGCATTCCCTCGCTTACGCTTCGGGCTGGTTATGTCCGTCAGCTCCAAGCCGCAAGCGGGAAATTCGGATGAATTGCGAGTGGACTGGTTCGCTGCCACCGTCTCCTGATAGAATGCTCTGCGAGGCCAGAGCCGGCTTGACCGCCCGCTCGGGCGCGGGATTCCTGTCGGCTACCGAGGACTTGCTGTGAGGATGAGCACGCGTTCGCTTTCGTCGCTCGCCCACCATTTTTGCGGAGCTGACCTCTCATACAGAGACGCCATGGCGAACCACCTGCACGAGACGCCGTGGGCAAAGGAAGAGAGCTTCCGGCTCCTGATCGAGGGAGTCAAGGACTACGCCATCTTCCTGCTGGACCCAACCGGCAAAATCTTGACCTGGAACACCGGGGCCGAGTGGGCGAAGGGGTACGCGCCCCAGGAGATCATCGGCCAGCACTTCTCCCGGTTTTATACCCCCGAGGACATCGCCCAGGGGAAGCCGGAACAGGCACTGCGCCAGGCGGCTGCCGAGGGCCGCTACGAGGACGAGGGCTGGCGCCTCCGCAAGGATGGCACGCGCTTCTTCGCCGACGTGGTCCTGACGGCGCTGCGCGATCCCGCCGGGCGGCTGCGCGGCTTCGCCAAGGTCACGCGCGACGTCACCGAACGCCGCCGTGCCGCGGAGCTGGCCGAGACGAATCGCCGCAAGGATGAGTTCCTCGCCATGCTGGCTCATGAGCTGCGCAACCCGCTCGCGCCGCTGCTCACCAGCGTCCACATCCTGCGCCAGGCCGGCGCCGACCCCCAGGTACGCGGGGAGTCCCTGGATCGAATGGAGCGACAACTCCGCCACCTCAGCCGCCTGGTGGACGAATTGCTCGATGTGTCGCGGATTGCGCGCAGCAAGGTGCGGCTCCGTCTCGAGCGCCTGGACCTGGCGCGGCTCACCCGAAATGCGGCCGAGGACCGGCGGGTTGTCCTGGAGCGGGCGGGCCTGGCGCTGACCGTGGAGACACCGCAGACGCCGGTCTGGGTCCAGGGCGATCCGACGCGGCTGACTCAGGTGCTTGGCAACCTCCTGGACAACGCCAGCAAGTTCACCGGGGCGGGTGGCCGGGTGGGCGTGCGCCTGGACGTGGACGGGGAGGCGAACCAGGCGATGCTGACCGTCTGCGATACGGGCCTGGGCATCGCCCCGGACCTGCTGCCGCGTCTCTTTGACGTCTTCGCCCAGGCTGAGGAGGGCCTGGACCGGGCGCGCGGCGGGCTGGGGCTGGGGCTGTCTGTCGTCAAGGGCCTGGTGGACCTGCACCGCGGCGAGATTCAGGCGACCAGCGCGGGGCTGGGCCGCGGGGCGGAGTTCACGGTGAGGTTGCTCCTGGAAGGCGAACCGCCGGTGCTGGCCGAGGCCAGCGAGCCCGTCGTGACAGGTGGGCGAGTGCGGATCGTCGTGATCGAGGACAGTCGCGACGCCGCTGACAGTCTGCGGATGCTGTTGCAGGCGCGCGGCCACGAGGTTCGCGTCGCCTACTCGGGACCGCAAGGCGTTCAGGAGGCGGTCGCGTGGGCCCCCGAGGTGGTAATCTCGGACATCGGCCTGCCTGGCCTGGATGGCTACGGAGTCGCGCGTGCGTTGCGTCAGGCGCCGGCCACAGCGCAGGCGCGAATGATCGCGGTCAGCGGTTACGGGCGTGAGGAGGACCGCAGGGCGGCGCTCGCGGCCGGGTTCGATTATTACCTGGTGAAGCCGGCGGCGCCTGACGAGTTGTTGAAGTTGATCGCCAGCGAGTGCCCGCACTGATGCACGTGCCGTTTTGGGCTCCCAAAACGAAGCGTCCTCCACCCTAAGCGGCTGTAACTTTTTGGGCGAGCGGCGCGGCGTGAGCCCGCCGGTGAAGCCTTCACCGGCGGGCTCACGCCGCGCCGCTCGCCATTTTGGTAGTCGCTCTAACGGGTGATCAACACCGCCCATACAGGTAGGTAAGGCCCGTAAGCCGATCCATCACATGATGATGGAGCATGTCGGGTGTGAAGCGCCAGCCCCAGTTCCCCGCAGGGCGACCGGGGAAGTTCATGCGTGCCTCGGTCCCCAGGTTGAGGATGTCCTGCAACGGCGTAATTGCCCAGTCCGCCACGGACCCCCACGCCGCCCGGATCAGATCCCAGGTGATGTCGCTGCCGTCGCGCGCCAGGTAACGGCGCACGAAATCGCGTTCCCTGTCCGTGAGTGTCCGATACCAGCCCCAGGTCGTATCGTTGTCGTGCGTCCCGGTGTAAACGACCGTATTCCGCTCGTAATTGTGCGGCAAGAAGCGGTCTTCGGGGGCGCCGCCGAACGCGAACTGCAGGATGCGCATGCCGGGCAGGTGCAGCTCGTCGCGCAACTTCTCGACCTCCGGCGTGATCAGCCCGAGATCCTCCGCGATCAACGGCAACCCGCCCAAGGCGTCGCGCAGCGCGCGGAACAGATCCAGACCAGGCCCCTTGACCCAGTGGCCCTTGATCGCGTTCGCCATGCCGACGGGGATTTCCCAGTACGCCTCGAAACCGCGGAAATGATCGAGCCGCACCAGGTCCACCTGTTGCAGCGCCGCCTTGAGGCGCGCGATCCACCAGCCGTAAC
>DASPXY010001633.1:0-6202 GCA_035637055.1 Gemmataceae bacterium
TCGTGCTCGCCTCGGCCGACGGCAAGGTCCGCCGTCGCCTCACCACCACCGACAAGAGCGACACCCACCCGCGCTGGTCGCCCAACGGCGAACAGATCCTCTTCCAGTCGAACCGCTCCGGCAGCCAGCAACTCTGGGTGATTGACCTCAAGGGCGGCGAGGCCAGGCAACTGACCAAACTCAGCACCGGCGCTGGCGATGCCATCTGGTCGCCCACCGGGGCGCACGTCGCCTTCGTGTCGGCGGTCTATCCCGAGTTTTCCGCCAAGCCATTCGCCGAAAGCGACGCCCTCAACAAAAAGAAGATGGGCGAGATCGAGCGAAACCCGGTCAAGGCGCGGGTCTTCAAGCGGCTGTTCTATCGCCACTGGGACGACTACGTCGAGGACAAGCGGCAGCACCTCTTCGTCCTCAAGGTGAAGTACCTGCGTCATGAGTCGCCTGCCTCGCCGCGGCCGAAGTGGGAACCCCTCGACCTGACGCCCGGTGACTACGACGCCTTCCCAACCTCGACGACGTTCTCTTCGAGCGTCGATTTCACGTTCAGCCCCGATGGCAAGTATTTGTTGTTCACCGCCCCGCCGAAGACCGACGAGGCGTGGAGCACCAATTACGATATCTGGCGGGTGTCGATCAGCGATGGCGAGCCCGAGAACCTGACGAAGAACAACAAGGCGGCCGACAGCGGCCCGCAGTTTTCGCCCGACGGCAAGAAACTGGCGTACCGCTCTCAGAAGAAGGCCGGTTACGAGGCCGACCGCTGGGAATTGATGATCGCCGACTGCGACGCGAGCGGCGCCGTCACCGGCAAGCCGCGGAGCGTGACCGCCAAGTTCGATAGCTGGGTCGAGGACTTCGTCTGGGCAGCGGACAGCAAGAGGATCTTCTTCACCGCTGAGGAAAAGGCAACTACGCCCATCTGGGAAGTCCACATCGACGACGACGGCAGCATCAGCAAGCTGGTTGAGGGCCACACCAACAGTTCGCTGTCGATCAGCAAGGACGGCAATCGCCTGGCGTTCACCAATGCGGCTCTGGATCGCCCCGCGAGCGTCCGCACCCTCGGCACAGCTCGCGGGGCGCAGCACACACTGATAAAGATCGACCCCAACGAGGAACTGCTTTCCCAACTCGACCGACCACGCCCCGAGAGCGTCACCGTCAAGGGGGCAGGCGGCACGCCGATGCAGATGTGGATCCTCAAGCCGCCGGGCTTCGATGAGAAAAAGAAATGGCCGGTCGCGTATCTCGTTCATGGCGGGCCGCAAGGCGCCTGGACCGACGGCTGGAGCTATCGCTGGAACCCGCAGGCCTGGGCGGCGCAGGGGTACATCGTCGCCCTGCCGAATCCACGCGGCAGCACCGGCTTCGGCCAGAAGTACGTCGATGAGATCGGCAGCGACTGGGGCGGCAAGTGCTACGAAGATCTGATGAAGGGTCTCGATTATCTCGAATCGCTGCCGTACGTGGACAAGAATCGCGTCGGCGCTGCGGGAGCGTCGTTCGGCGGCTACATGATGAACTGGTTCGCGGTCAACACGAACCGCTTCAAGTGCCTCATCACCCACTGCAGCGTCTACAACCTCGAGAGCATGTACGCGACGACCGATGAGCTGTGGTTCGACGAGTGGGAGCACGGCGGGCCGCCGTGGGGCAAGAACCGGCACGCTTACGAGAAGCACTCGCCGCACCGCCTCGCCGCCAACCTCGGCAAGTTCAAGACGCCGATGCTGGTCATTCACAATGATCTCGATTTCCGCTGCCCGATCGGGCAGGGGCACGAGCTATTCACGACGCTGCAGCGGCAGCGGGTGCCGTCGCGGATGGTCAATTTCCCCGACGAGGGGCACTGGGTGCTGAAGCCCGCGAACAGCCGGTACTGGCATCAAGAGGTGTTCGGCTGGTTGAAGAAATACGTGCCGCCGGGCGGCGTGGCGCCTTGACGCCTGGCCGCGGGTCGAGCCTTTCCCTGGCGTGTTGCGATTGCGTCGGAGCAGGATTCCTGACTACAATACCTTCTTCCAACGGTCGCTAAAGGAGTTGGGCCATGGCACGGAAGCAACCCGGCAAGCAAGCTGAACCATCCACGGCAGCGGGTGACCTTGTCCCCGCCTCCGGTGCGGCATTACCGCAGGGGTACGCGGAACTGCTCGAAGACCTCAAGGGCCGCGTCCGCACCGCTCAGCTGAAGGCGGCCCTCGCCGTCAACCGCGAGTTGATCCAACTCTACTGGGACATTGGCCGGTTGATCGTCGAGCGACAGGATCGCGAGGGTTGGGGCAAGGGGATCGTGGACCGGCTCGCGAAGGACATTCAGAAGGCGTTTCCCGGCCTGAAGGGGTTTTCACCGGGGAACGTCTGGCGGATGCGCGCTCTCTATCTCGCGTACACGAAGGAAGTTACAAATCTCGCGCAGCCTGCGCGAGATTTGGATGGCCAGAGTCTGCCACAGGCTATGGCAGAAATCCCCTGGTTCCACAACGTCATCCTGATCGAGAAGCTCAAGGATCCGCTCCAGCGCCTCTGGTACGCTCAACGGACAGTCCAGCACGGCTGGAGCCGGGCCATCCTGTCCGTGCAGATCGAGTCCAATTTGTATGGCCGCCAGGGGAAGGCCGTGACCAACTTCGCCGCCACTCTGCCGCCGCCTCAATCCGACCTCGCCCAGCAAACGCTCAAGGATCCGTACCTCTTCGATTTCCTAACACTCGCCGACGATGCGCAAGAACGCGACATCGAACAGGGGTTGGTCACGCACATCCAGCAATTCCTGCTCGAACTGGGTGTCGGTTTCGCCTTCGTCGGCCGGCAGGTACACTTGGAGGTGGACGGCGAGGATTTCTACATCGACCTGCTCTTCTACCACCTGCGCCTGCGTTGTTTCGTTGTCATCGACCTGAAAATGCAGGGCTTCCAGCCCGCCGATGCCGGGCAGATGAACTTCTACCTGTCGGCGGTGGACGACAAGTTCTGCCACCCGGACGACAAGCCGAGTATCGGCCTGATCCTGTGCCGCACGCAGCGCGAGTTCGTCGTCGAGTACGCACTGCGCGACATCGCCAAACCGATCGGCGTGGCCCAATGGCAGACACGCCTCGTCCAGTCCTTGCCGGAGGAATTGCGGAGCAGTTTGCCGAGTATCGCCGAGATCGAGGCGGAACTGCGTGAAGACGTCGGCGGAGCAATAAAGGGAACACAGGTCAACTCCTGAGCATGCCCGGGAACTGACCTGTATCCCCTTGTTCGAGGTCATTGGGTCGTGAGCAACTCATCCGTTGGCGGATGGATCTCGATACGGACGTCCTTGCACTCATCAAATAAGCCTTGCTTCGGACCACAAGCATCTCATCGATTCGTCTCCTTCACAGATCGTCGTCGGTGAGGCCAGCCTGCCGCATGATATTCCGTTGCGTCTTGGGCTTGAGGGTCTTGTTGCCGTGGATGGGCACGTTGATGTTCCCGGAAACGCCTTCCTTGCGGAAAATGTGATGACTTCCCCGGACGTGGTCCAGGATCCACCCGTGCCGTTCGACCACTTTCCGCATCTGCTTACCGGAGAGTGGCTTCAAAGCTCGATTTCCTCCTCAATGCCCCCCTCTTCCATCTCGAAGGTTCCCGACGTCGATTGCAGATAGCCTCGCAGCGCTTCGCGGAACTCCGCCAGGGCTTCCTCGCGCGTGTCGCCCTCGGCGATGCAGCCGGGCAGAGCCTTGGCGACGACCGTGTAACCGCCGCTCCCGTCAGGATAGAGGACCACCTTGACCTTGGGCCGTCCGGCAAGTTCCTCCGCAATTCGGCCCGCCAGTTCGGCGACCCGTTCGGTCTGGGCAGCAAGTTGCCGAAGGCTCTCTTGGGATTGCTTCATGCTCTCCCGCAAGCCGCGAAGCGCCTCACTCTCCTGCGGCTTCCCTTTGCTCCCTTTGGGGTTGGAGGTTGCTGCTACTTTTGCCATCGCGTCTCTCCTGATACTGGGCAATTTCGCCAGCCGCATTTTACGTCTCCGCTTCCATGCCCGCCAACCAGGCTCGCAGGTGATCGGAGAAGGCCAAGGACAAGAACTGGCGATGGTTCTGCCCTGGACGAACGACGATATGCCCGCTATGGATGCTCTGTCGCCTCCCTCGCCGCCAAGGACGCACCGCCATGAGCACGGCCCTGCTGATCGCCGGACACGGTAGCCGCGACCCGGATGGGATCGCCGAATTCCTCGATCTCGCCCGTCACTTCCG
Source organism: Gemmataceae bacterium (assembly GCA_035637055.1). GTDB lineage: Bacteria > Planctomycetota > Planctomycetia > Gemmatales > Gemmataceae > DASPXY01. The sequence continues at coordinate 4,230 of DASPXY010001633.1, forward strand.
TGCTCTCCGGCCGGATGTGCCAACGGAGATCGCTTTTCTCGAATTCGCGCGCCCGACGATTCAGGAAAGCATCGACCGCCTCGTCAACAATGGCGCTCGCACCGTCGTCGTCCTGCCGGGCGTCTTGATGGCGGCCGGCCACGCCAAGAACGACATGGCCAGCGAGGTGCGCCTGGCACGCCAGCGTCACCCCGGCGTCGCGTTCCAGATGGGCCGGGCGCTCGATGTCGATCCTGATCTTTTGAAACTCTGCCATCTCCGCTATCAGGAGGCGCTCGCCGGGCGCCCAACGGTCGAGCCGAAGGACACGCTCCTGCTCCTGGTCGGACGCGGCAGCGGCGACCCGGACGCCAACAGCAACGTCGCGAAGGTGGCGCGCTTCCTGCAAGAAGGCTATCCCGTCGCCTGGTCCGCGGTGGCTTTTAGCGGCATCGCGGAGCCGCTGCTCGAAGACGCCCTACCCGTCTGCGAGCGCCTGGGCTTTCGCCGCATCGTCGTGCAGCCGTACTTCCTCTTCACCGGGGTGTTGCTGAAGCGCATCTATGCGACGGTCGAGAAACACCAGCAAGCGCGCGCCGACATCGAGTTCGTGCCGACGCCCCACCTGCAGGCTCATCCGCTCTTGATGGACGTCTTCGCCCGGCGCTTCGAGGAAGTGCTGCACGGCGAGGGGCACATGAACTGCTCCCTGTGCCAGTATCGCGTGCCGATCCTCGGCCACGAGGCGAAGGTCGGCGAGCCGCAGCAGCCGCACCACCACCACGTCCAGGGACTGCATCAGCACGTTCACAGCCTCGACGACGGCCACGCTCACCACGAGCACGGCCATCATCACGGCGGACACGGCCACAAGCCGGACGACGCCTCGGAGCACGATGAGCCGCACCCCTGGAACGACGAACTGCTGCAGCGGCTACGCTTCTGAGGTCAACGCTCGACATCGACTGCGATAAACCCATCACTGCCATCCGTGATATCGCCTTCCTTCGCCGTCAGCGCGAATACATGCCGCCCGGCCGGAATCGTATCGCGCAGCCGCACGCTGACCTCACGCCGGACGGTCGCGCCGGCGGGGACTTCCACCTCCCAGGTTTGGTCGCCGGTCAGACCACGGCCTTCGAGCGCGACTGTCATTTTCGCGGCGCGGGCCAGCGAATTGCTCACGATCAAACCCGCTTTCAGGGTCGCTCCCGGCCGCGCCTTGTGGATCAGCGGTTCGATGCGGACGCGATGCGGATCCCAGTCGTGGCGATGATTGCCGCTGACACAGATGGCGTCGGCGGCTTTGGCGCTGGCGTGCCCCCACGCGACGCGGCGGCGCCAGTCCTCGGGGTGGAACTCGAACGGCCCGCCGTGCTCCGCCAACACCCACTCGGGGCGAGCGTCCAGCACCTTCTGAGCGCTCGCGGCGTAGGGCAACGGCCAGCTGCGATTCAGCCCCATCCAGCCGCCCGTGCCGCTGAATTGATCCTGATGAAACCAGTTGTCGGCGGTGAAGTAGCAGCGCTTGCCGTCGATCTCCGTTTCGACGCCCATCGTGTACTCGCTCTGGCCGGGCAAATGGTGGAAGCGGAAGCGGTACTCGCGCCAGGTCAGCGCATCGCCGTCTTTCGGGCGACGGTCGATCTTGACCGGCCGCGCGTCGAGGAACGGCGCCCGCAGCAAGGCCGGATCGGCGATCGGCACCGCGACGCGGTCCAGCGTCCACACCTGGAACTTATCGCGGTCCGGTAAGTCGTAAATGCCGTCGTAATGATCGTAGTGGGCGTGGCTGAACATCACGACCTCGATGGGGCCGAGCTTCTCATCGGCCCGTAGTTTCGCGATCTGGTCGGCGCTGCGCTTGGCCCAGGGATCGACCACCAGCACCGCCCGATCCGTCCGCGAGACCAGGACGTACGTATTGCCGGTCAGGAACAGATGCGGCGCGACACGCGACCACGGCTTGGAGCCATTCGACTCCGCCTGCTCGC
>DASPXY010001634.1:0-19883 GCA_035637055.1 Gemmataceae bacterium
CGACGGCCTTTTGCTTCTGGCATGGTACGTGTACTCCTTCGTGGTGCTGGCGGGATCGGGAGTGCCGGCGGGGGCAAGACATGTCACTGATGAAAGCTCCGCGCGGCGGGCGCCAGCGGCAGGTAGTTATGGGGAAAAACGGTCTCCAGAAAGTTCGTTTGCAGGTTCGGTGTGGACACCCCATTGACGCAACAGGTCGTCCACTTGTCGGGCGGTCGCTTCGAGGGGACCGGAATTGTCCACCACGAAATCGGCCCGGGTTACCTTCTCGGTCAAGGGCAATTGGGCGTTCGCACGGGCATCCACCTCCTTTGCAGTCCAGCCCCGCTGCGACGCCAATCGAGCCAGGCGCGTGTCGCGGGGTGTATGAACGTAGACGATCCAGTCACAGTGCTTATTCCAACCAGCCTCCAGCAGAACCGCGGCGTCGAGCAGAATCAGGGCCACCGCCGGATCCTGCTGCGCCCTGGCGATTTCCTCGGCGATGCGGCTCTCAATCCACGGGAAGACGATTGCCTCCAGGCCCCGCAGCTGGGCGGTATCCGCAAAAACGATGGCGGCGACTTTGCGCCGGTTCACCTCACCATCCGCGTCGAGGACATCCGGCCCCCAGCGCTCGACTACGCGTGCCTTGACGTCGGGCTGCCGCAGCGCTTCGTGGCCCAGTTGATCGCCGGCGATGATGCGGGCGCCACGGCGAGCGAATTCCGCCGCCACGCGGCTCTTGCCACTGCCGATGCCGCCGATGAGGCCAATGACCGGCTTTTGGCCGCTTTCATCAAACGCTGACCTCGTTCGGTCCACAGGCGATACGCTACCCTTCGGTGATAAGGGGTTCGTCATTCTCCTCGACACACTTGATCGACTCGACCCTCAAGTCGGGAACCTGGCCACAGAGCGCGTGGCAATCCTGGGCCATGCTGCCTCTGGCTTCGACCTGGACCAGGTTGACGAAGCCCTTGTCCTTGACCAACGCTTCAGCTTTCTTCTTGTCGCTAATCTGGTACGTTTCCAACGGGTAACAGGCCGTCAGGTTTTCGCAGTGAGTGCAAACGATGATGTAGTACCCCGTGGTTTCCCGGACGGTCTTTTTCCCATCGATGATGTCCCCCAAAAACCTCGCGTAGTCCGTTCCTTGCTGCTGGAAGCGGGCTCGGCAGTTGGGACATTCCGGGGGCAGGAACTTTTCAACGTGGTACATGATCCGGGTTGCGCGTTCGGCCATGATTCCCTCCTCGTTCATCCTCGGGCTGTTGAATTGCTGCGGGCTTCCTTGGGTCTTTCACGAACCCAAGGCCATTCCACGGCCTGACCATCGTAAAGCCCGGCAAGTTCGCCGTCCGGGATTTTCGCCGCGTCCAACCTGGCCCTGATCCGTTTGATGATCTCGATGGATGGCAGGGCGTGTTGAACTTGCAGCTGATGCGCTAGCAGTCCCCAGCACTGCGTTTCCGATTCCTCCTGAGCCCACTTCGCGAGGAAACGTAATTCTTTATCCAGCGGAGTCATGGCTTGTCCTCGGCGTAGCGATACGCTTTCAAGGCCCCCGGCATGGCTTTGTCCAGTTCGATCCACTCCTCCGGAGTGAGGTGCGGATTGCCGTGAAAGTGATCTCCATAATCTTGAGTTCGCTGCTCGATAAGGGACCGCGAATAGCGCAGCGGCGTCCGCGTGCTCTGGACCAACTCACCGGCAGCACTGTATTCGATGGCTCCCTGGCAATAGGGACAAGTGATAGCACCCCCCGGTCGTAGGCCGATCAGGGCCTTCTGTTCAGGGCTTCCCTTCCGCGAGGGATCGACCATTTCGGCCAACAGGTCAGTGATCTGCCTGCCACAGTGCGGACAGGGTTTGTTGGGCCAAGGAGTCGCCATGAGCCAATCGTCTTCATCTCCCTGCACTGGTCACATCGATCTCTTCCACATCCAGCCAATTCGGCCCCACGGACACATCGACCTTCAACGGCACTTGCAATCGCGATGCCAGCGCCGTCGTCATTTCCTCGGTCACCAGCGCCGCCACCTCACGCACTTCCTCCGGCGGCGCCTCGAACACCAGTTCGTCGTGAATCTGCAGCAGCATCCGTGTGCGGCGTTTCTCCCGTTTGAGCCGGCGGTAGATGGCGAGCATCGCCACCTTCATCAGGTCCGCCGCCGACCCCTGAATCTCCATGTTGATCGCCTCGCGCTCCGGCTGGTTGCGCTGCTGATAGGTTGAGTCGGGCCGAATCCCCACCGGATCGAAGCGCCGCCGCCGGCCGAGCATGGTAGTGACGTAGCCTTGCTGGCGACATTTTGTCAGCAACAGTTGCTGATACTCCAGCACCTTTGGATAGCGAGCGAAATAGGCGTCGATGAACTTCGCCGCCTCCTCCCGCGAAATCTCCAGCCGCCGCGCCAGCCCCACAGGACTGATGCCGTAGATCACGCCGAAGTTCACGGTTTTCGCCAGCCGCCGCATCTCCGCCGTGACGTCCTTCTCCTCGACGCCAAAGATCTGCGCGGCGACACTGCCGTGGATATCGCGATCCTCGGCGAACGCCTGTCGCAGTCCCGGATCGCTGCAGAAGTGGGCCAGCAGCCGCAACTCGATCTGCGAGTAATCGGCGGTCAAGAGTTGCCAGCCCGGCTCCGGCACGAACGCCGTCCGAATCTGGCCGCCCTGCTCGGTGCGGATCGGGATATTCTGTAAGTTCGGCTCGGAAGCCGAGAGTCTGCCCGTCGAGGTCACCGTTTGATTGAACGCGGCGTGCAGGCGCCCCGTTTTCGGATTGACCATCTCCGGCAAGGCGTCGATGTAGGTGCCCTTCAACTTGGCGAGTTTGCGATGCTCCAGGAGTTTGCGGGGCAGTGTCCCCTTGTCCTTGTCTTCCGCGAGTTCCTCCAGGGTTTCCTGATCGGTGCTCGGCTCGTTCGTCGTGCCCGTGCGGCGCTTGACCGGCAACTTCAACTCGTCGAACAAGACCTGCCGCAGTTGCTTGAGCGAGGCGATATTGAACTCGTGGCCGGCGAGCGTGTAAATCTCCTGTTCCAGCGTCTCCATCTGCCGCGTCATGTCCTCGCCCAGCCGCCGCAGGAACGGCACATCCAGACGAATGCCGTTCGATTCCAGTTCGGCGAGCACCTCGATCAGCGGGATCTCCAGATCGTCGTAGAGCTGCCGGACACCTGCCGGTTCGAGTTTCGGCTCCAGTTTGTCGCACAGGCGCAGGGCAACGTCGGCATCCTCGCCGGAGTACTCCGCCACGCGGGCGGTGGCCACCTCATCCATGCGTTTCTGGTGCTTGCCCTTCTTGCCAATCAGATCCGTGATGGGGATGACCTGGTGGTTGAGGTTTTCGCGTGCCAGGACTTCCATGTTATGATTGCGCTCGCCCGCGTGCAAGAGGTAATCGGCCAGCATTGAGTCGCCGATGACGCCGTCGAGGTGGACGCCCTGCTCGCGCAGCACCATCAGGTCGTACTTGATGTTCTGATTGATCTTCGCCGGCGTTTGTGCTTCGAGCACGGGACGCAGCGCTGCCAGCGTTTGCTGCGGATCGAGCTTGGCGTCGCTGTCCGGCCCGCGCACCGGCAGATACCACGCCTCGCCCGCCTTCCAGGCGATGGCGTAGCCGACCATCTCGGCGCGGCGCGGATCCAGGTTGGTCGTTTCGAGATCGACGGCGATGCGTTTCTGCTCACCCAACTCCTTCAAGAAACCCTGGAACTTCGCTGGGGTATCGACGAGATGATACGTCGCTTTCCAGTTTGGGTCGCGCGGGGCGGCCGGAGTCGCCGCGCCGTTGTCGGCGCCCTCCGTTGGAAAGAGTTCCCCCTGCACTTCCTTGCTCGCCTTGCGTTTACCGCCCTTCGCCTTTGTCCCCGTTGTGGCGGGGTCTCCTGACCCTACCACGACCACCGGCGTGCGGACCAGGTCGGCGAAGCGGTGGAAGCCCCATGCGCGGAAGAGCGCTTCCAGTTGGGCCGCATCCCATTCCTGCAGCCGCCAGGCGTTCCAGTCGAACTTGAGCGGCACATCCGTGGCGAGGCGCACCAGCGGCCGATTGCGTTCGAGGACCGGCCCAGCCGCACGCAGGTTTTCCTTGCGCTTCGCGCCGGACACCTTATCCACGTTGGCGAGCAGGTTCTCGGCGGTCTGATACTCCTGCAGCAATTTGGCCGCCGTCTTCTCGCCGATGCCCTCGACGCCGCGGACGTGATCGACCGAATCGCCGACGAGCGCCTGGAAATCGACCACCTGCTCGGGGGTGATGCCCCATTTCTCCTTGAGGGCGTCGCGGTCGAAGACGTTCCGCTTACGCAGGTCGTAGATCTTGATCCGGTCGCTGATCAATTGCCGGCAATCCTTGTCGCTGGAGCAGATGAGGACGTCGATGCCCTTCTTGGCGGCGGCGACGGCGACGGTGGCGATGACGTCGTCGGCCTCGTAGCCTGCCACGCCGAGGATGGGCACACGCATGGCGTGGAGCAACTGCTCGATAAGCGGAAGCTGCAGTTGCAGGTCGTGCTCCATCGGCTGCCGTCCGGCCTTGTACTCGGGGTAGAGCTGGTCGCGGAAGGTCGGGCCATCAACGTCGAAGGCACAGAGGAGATATTCCGGCCGTCTGTCGTTGCGGAGGAACAGCAGGTCGCGGGTGAAGCCGTACAGGGCATTGGTCGGCAGCCCGGACGGACTGCTCATCTCGCCGACGGCGTGAAACATCTGGAAGATGAGGCCGTAGGCGTCGAGCACGTACAAGCTCGGGTTGCTGTTGGCTGCTGCCATGGACGGCTCAGGGACAAAAGGGCGAGTAAGAAGTTTGGTACCTCGGGATGGTTGCCGTTTCGCGGGTGGAGAAACGGGGATTCGTGGCCCTCCCAGGGGGGCGCAGGAGGTCACGATGTGCAGGCGAACGCAACTCAGGGTCAGAAGCCGTGACGGCGGCGGCTGGAACGCCGCGCAAGCGCTATTGCGGTATGTGCGAGGTTCTACCTCGCTTTACTCAGGTTTGGGTTCGGACAATGAACACCAGCCCGGGACAAGCCGCAAGGATGTGAGCGCCAGCAGTTGGGAGGCATTTAATACGTCTACGGCATTTTAGGCTATCTGTGTCGCCTGTCAAGACGGAATCGCCCGCGGACCCCACACCCGCTGGCAGCGCTGGCGGGATTTGGCTTGACGGGACAGTGAGGCGCGGGACGATTCCGCCTTGCCGGGAGGGTGTCGGAGGGTGAGGGCGCCGACAGGTCGATCAAGGGAAAGCCGGCTGCTGCTGCAGGCAATCCCCAAGGTCAGGAAAGCCTCTGGACGACCGCAAGAGGTAGTCGAAGCAGGGGTTGTGGCGTAGGATGGCTGTGCCGTGGGAAGGGGATCTACGGCGGGGGGAGCCGTCTTTCCCCAAACAGGTGACCGTGATCGACGGCGAGAACGCCGTCTACTCCCAGGTTCGGTGGCGGAGGGGGTAGCGGTGGGGCATCCGGTGAACGTCGTATTTCACGCTGCGCACCCGCACCATCCGCAGGTGTCTCCGGTCGTCTACTGCGACTACGGGGGCGAGACGCTGCTCCGCGACCTCCGTCGGGTCGTCCAGCATAGCCGCACCTTTGGGGTATCCGAGTCAGCCCTGGATTTGGCCATCCGATGGGCGCTTGAGTACGGCCAACACACCGTCGCCGTGTACAACTTGGACACGCCGGGACTGCCGGAGACGGCGAGTTTACCCGATAGCTACCCGATTCACCTCGGGCATGTTCGCCGCAAGGTTGAAGCCGACCCGCAGTGGGTGTTGGTGGACCTCGCCGAGTTCCGGGCCGTCAGCAAACATGGGGTCTGGGAACTGGACGAGCAAAGGCTCGCCGAACCCTCCTCGTGCAGGATCTGGACAGGCGTTGGCGAGCGGCGCGGCGTCAGCCCGCCGGTAGGCATTGGCACCGGCGGGCTGACGCCGCGCCGCTCGCCGACGATTGAACAACAACTCCGTTGACCAAGCACTCGGGCTCTCGAAGTCAAGAGAACATCATTTCCACGGCCCAGGGGAATGGCGTTTTTCTGGACGCCTTGTTCGCCGGGTTGCAGCAGGCGGTGGCGCGGTGTCTCCTGGGCGACCCGACTTGCTATCCAGGGCAGGCGCGACTCCTGGCCCCCAAGGCCGCGGACGAGCCGCCCCCAACACTCCTGCGGACTCTGGCGGCCCCGCTCCGCAGAACAGGGCGGCTGTGTCAGGAGCAGCGTCCCGGCCGGTCCCGATACTCGTTCGTTCAGCAGGATGACGTGTTGGAGCTGACTGCCGCGAAACGACTCCATTCGCGCCCCGTCTCATTTGCTCGTTGAGATCCTGTGACCTATGTTTGGACAGCCCATCCGGCGGACTTTTGCGAGTGCCGGACGCGCTGAGTAGGATCCAGTCTCATCGAGGCAGCACCCATGCAAGCGACCCTCTCTGATACTCCCGCCGCTGCGCCCGCGGCCGACAATCATGAACTCGAAGTGTCCGTTGTGATGCCCTGCTTGAACGAGGCCCGCACCGTCGGCGTCTGTGTGGCCAAGGCCGTCGCGGCGATGGCAAAACTCGGGGTTCACGGTGAGGTCGTTGTCGCGGACAATGGCAGCACCGACGGCTCCCCAGAAATCGCGACGATGCACGGCGCTCGGGTCGTTCACGTCAAGCCAAAGGGCTACGGCAGCGCCTTGCAGGCCGGCATCGCCGACGCCCGCGGCACCTACGTCATCATGGGCGACGCCGATGACTCTTACGACTTCAGCAACCTTGAGCCATTCATCACCCAGCTCCGCAAGGGCGACGAGCTGGTGATGGGCAATCGCTTCAAGGGCGGCATCAAGCCCGGCGCCATGCCCTGGCTGCACCGCTACATCGGCAACCCGATCCTGACCGGCATCCTGAACCTGTTCTTCCGCACGCCGATCGGCGACGCCCATTGCGGTCTGCGTGCCTTCCGCAAGGACGCCTACGAACGCCTCGGCCTGCAGACGACCGGCATGGAGTTCGCGAGCGAAATGGTCGTCAAAGCCTCTCTCAATCATCAAAAGATCAGCGAAGTCCCGATTATCCTTTATCCCGATGGCCGCGATCGGCCGCCGCACCTGCGCAGTTTCCGCGACGGCTGGCGGCACCTGCGCTTCCTCCTGCTGCTCTGCCCGGTGTGGCTGTACCTGATTCCGGCCGCGCTGTTGCTGGGTGGCGGGCTGGCGGTCATGGCGTGGCTGACGGGCGGACCGCGAACGCTCGGCGGGATCACCTTCGACATCCACACGATGCTCTTCGGCGCGCTGTGCGTCCTGGTCGGCTATCAGACACTTTGGATGTGGGCCTTCGCGAAAATTCACGGGTGGACCAGTGGCATGTTACCGCCTGGGACATTCTCACTCAAAGTCTTTCGCCACGTCAACCTGGAGCGCGGCTTGATCGCCGGGCTGGCGCTGCTGGCGACGGGCCTCGCGATCAGTTTCTGGCTGCTGGGTTCGTGGTGGGGTCAGAACCTGGGGCCGCTCGAAGTGCAGACGACGTTCCGTTACGCCCTCTGGGGCCTGATCACGATCGTGCTCGGCGTGCAGACGATTTTCGGCAGCTTTTTCCTGAGTATGCTGGGCATGTCGGAGAAGGCGCAGCAGGCACGGGCGAAATTGGCCAAGGCGGCGTAATGCCGGAATGGGGGCGTTTGGTTCGTAGTTCCGCCTTTAGGCGGTTGAGGCGAAAACCGCCTAAAGGCGGAACTACGAACAAGACCTCGCTCGAACACAGAGGAATTCATGCGTTGCTTCGATAGGGTCTTGCAGAGATGGCGGGCGGGAAAGGCCCGGCCGTGGATCCCCGACGGGGCGCGGGTGCTGGACATTGGCTGCCATCAGGGCGAATTCCTGGCCAGCCTGGGCGACCGCATCGGCCCGAGCGTCGGCCTCGATCCCCTGGCGCCGTTCCAGGAGACCGCGCACTATCGCCTCGTCCCGGGCATCTTCCGCGCGCCCATGCCGTTCGCGGATGCTTCCTTCGACGCGATCGTGATGCTGGCGACGCTGGAGCACATCGTGGACAAGGAACCGCTGGCGCGCGACTGCTGGCGGTTGCTGCGACCGGGTGGCCGCGTGATCATCACGGTGCCATCGAACTTCGTCGATGTGATCGTGCATTTCCTGTGCAAGGTGCGGCTGGCGGACGGGATGTCGCTGGAGGAGCACCACGGCTACGACCCGCGGACCACGCCGGAGGTCTTCGGCCGTTTCGGTTTCACGCTGGAGCGGTGGAAGCGGTTCCAGCTGGGGCTAAATCATCTGTTCGTGCTGCAGAAACCGAAGCCGGTCGAGGCGGAGAAGGCTGCCGAGGAAACGTTGCCAGCGCCTGCAGGCAGCCTGGTCTGCGCCTGATTCATGCTGATCCTTGGGAGCCCGAAGCGCCAGCGAGGACGGTCCTCGCTGGCGCTTCGGGCTCCCAACCATTGGCGAAGGGGAGTCGATTCCCTCTTGGTCGCCTTAGCGACCCTGGCGTTGCTGCGACTTCAGCGCCTTCTGTTGCTTCTGCATCGCCGACTCGGCTTCCTGGACGCGCTGCTCGTCCTCCTTCTGTGCGGTCTCCATCTCGGGGGTCACCGTCACCTGGCCGCTTTCGCCGCCACCGCACCCGGCGATAAACAATACTATCGATATCCACAAAATCTTCTTCATCGAATGCATGGTCCTCTGTTGGGAAAAATGCCAAGAGTTCGGAGAAAACACTGGCGGGAACTCCTCTTACCAACCCGAAGCGTCAGCGAGGGACACCGTAACTCCCTCGCTGACGCTTCGGGTTGGTAAAAGTTGTGCCCTCTCGTCCTTACCAGTTCCCGGGCAGCGGCTCGCGGCCGTTGCGGGAGCAGACGGCGGCCCAGGTCGCGGGATCCACGGAGAACGTCACGAGCCGGACGGAGCCGTCACACATCACGGCGTTCATCCCTGCCGGGTGGGATGACCCGAACTGCTGATTCCAGACGGACCCGCTGGAGGGGTTCGGGGCAAGGTAGTCGGGCTGAGGCGTCCGCGGGATGGTGACCGAGGTTCCGCTGACCGGGTTGGTGTAGGTAAAGGTTCCGCCGCCGATTCGCACCACGTCCTCGTCCCAGCCGGCATTGACCCACGACTCGTTGTCCCCGCCGTCCTTGCCCCATTGCTGCGGGTGGAGCCACTTCTCGGCAACCATGAGAGTGTTCGAGGTGCCGTCGGTGATCAACTGCAGGGAGATCCGAGGGGCGTTTGTCCGAACCACGACGCCGTCGACATTCCCCGACCCGCTATCCGCTGTGCCGCTGGTCGGCGTGCCGTTCGCGAACTGCGTGCCGGCGTTGCCACCGTAATCGCTCTTGGCCGAACTGCCATAGACGGTCGCGAGTCGCCGGCTCGGGCAATACAGGATCGGCACCGGGGTCGCGTACAAGGTGGCTCGGCTCACGGTCTGGTGGAGTGGTTTCTGTTCGATGTACGGCAGGATCTGATACCGCCAATTGAACCCACTCCGGTCGTCCATCTGGCCGGCCGCGTTCAGGGTCGAGACGTTCTGATCGTCCCAGTTGCAACAACTGATGTTCGTCTGCCCGGATGGGCGGCCGTCGCGCCCGCCGCTGGGCAGGCATTTATAGGCGTCGTGGTAGGTGTGGAACGCCAGACCGATTTGTTTGAGGTTGTTTTGGCACTGGGCGCGGCTGGCGGCTTCGCGGACCTGCTGAACTGCCGGCACGAGCAGGCCGATCAGGATCGCGATGATGGCGATCACTACCAGCAATTCGATCAGTGTAAAGCCAGGCCGCCGGGCATCCGCTTGGGTGTGTGCGGGAACAGAAAGCAACGCATCCTCCAGGTGAGAGCTAGCAGCCCGTGGCAAAACCCCTCCCCCGGCCCCTCCCCTGAGAGGAGAGGGGAGAGTTTTCTGGCTTGCCCCCCTCTCCGCTGCGGGGAGGGGCCGGGGGAGGGGTTTTGCAACGGGCTGCTAAGGTGGGACGGCCGCACGGTGCTGCCGTGCGGACCGCATCAAACACTTGACTCACCTGTTGTAAGAGTCGCGCGTGTCCCTTTGGCTAAGAGAAGATGTTGATTTGAAGAAATCAATGGCCCGGTGGAAAGCGACGGTGGATCCGCGAGCCGAGCGGGAGTGCCGCGCTCAGCCCAGTTTGGCCCGGCTCAGGACCGTGTACACTGGCCCGTGTGGTGTCAGTTCGCTGCCCATGACGTGGATCGCGCGCACCAGCGTCTCGCCGCCGTGCCAGCCGGCTTGCTTCGCCAGGACGGCTGCGAGCTTGTCGGTCGGCCGATCGCTCCGCACGCGGCCGAGGGTGATGTGCGGCGTGTATTGCCGCTCCTCGCGCCGGTAACAGCCCAACTCCATCAGCGGCAGTTCCAGGGCGTCGTGCAGGGCGACGATGGCCTGCGTCCCCTCGCCGACGCCCGCCCAGAGAGTCCGCGGGCGGCGCGGACTGCCGAAACAGCTGGCCTTCTCGACGATCATCGGGAAGGCCGACATCTTGGTCGTCGCGTCCGCCACGGCCTGGCAAACAGCGGGTAAGTCGCGGTCGTCCACCTCACCCAGAAACAGCAGCGTGACGTGAAGATTGTCCGGCTCGACCCATTTGACCTCGGTTTCACTGCGGGCGAGCGTGCCTTGCAGAGCGATCAGCCGGGCGCGGATTTCCTTGCCGGGGTCGATGGCGATGAACGTACGTGTGCGGGACATGGATGAGCCTCGGTGAAAGCCCACCCGTTGCACCGGGTGGGCTTGACGAATTACATGGCGGCCAGGGCCTCGTCCCAGAACTGCCGGGTGCCGTGGTGCAGCCGCGCCCCGATTTGCGTGATGACCTTCATGGCCAAAAAGCACCCCGCCCGCGCCGCCCGATCCGCGGGTACGCCGTGCGTGATGCCGTAGAGGAACGACCCCGCGAACATGTCGCCGGCGCCGGTCAGGTCGCGCGGCTCGCAGTGGAAAGCCGGCACCTGCGCTTCAATGCCACCGTGGCGGACGAAAGCGCCGTGTGGCCCCGCCGTCACCAGGCACGAGGGAACGATGTCCTTGAGTCGGGTGAACGCCTCCTCGGCGTTCGCGGCCTTCGCGACGGCCAACGCCTCGGAACTGTTGCAGAACAGCAGGTCCGCCTGCCTGAGCGCATCGAAAAAGGCGTCGCCGAAGACGTTCACCACGAACGCCTCGGAGCAGGTGATCGCCACCTTGACACCGTGCTTCTTCGCCAGGCGGATCGCCTCGCGGATTGCCCCCTGCCCGGTACTCGGGTTGGCGAACACGTAGCCCTCGATGAACAGCCACTCGGAGTTCTTGATTCGCTCCTCCTCAACGTGCCGGGCGGCGAGGTGGCTCGACACCGCCAGGCAGGTGCGCATCGTGCGTTCAGCGTCCGGCGTGATGATCGCGACGCAGGTGCCGGTTGTTTCGCCGACGATGGCGGGGTTGCCGAACTCGATGCCCAACTCCTCGAACTCGGTCTGGTAGAACAGGCCGTAGCGGTCGTCGCCGACGCAACCGACGAACGCCGCCTGGCCACCGAGCTGCGAGAAGGCGATGACGGAGTTGGCCACCGAGCCGCCGCTGACGAGGCGCGGCTCGCGGTCGTGAAAGTGAGCCAGCAGCGCCTTCTGCTCCTCCGGTTCGACGAGGCGCATGGTGGCCTTCTCGAAGCCGAGGTTGGCGAACTCCGTGTCGGACAGCTCCAGGAAGATATCCACAATGGCGTTGCCCAGGCCGCAGAGCTGAAATTCCTTCTTCATGACGGACCTCCATTGATGAAGGAGCAACGAGCGGCGGGGTTTATCCCCGCCGTTGGGACGGCGGGGATAAACCCCGCCGCTCGTCACGTTCGTCTACACCAGTGACAACGCCATGTCAATCCGCCGCAGTGTCTCGGCGCGGCCGAGGAGCACCATGCCCTCGTACAGCCCGATGCCAATCTCGGCCCCGGTCGTCGCCACGCGCAGCGCGTGGATGAGCAGGTTCTTGTTGACCGCGCGCTCCGTGCAGAAGGTCAGCAGCCGCTGCTCCAGAGTCGCCGCCGCGAAAGGCTCGGCCGACGCCAGCACGTCTTTGAAAGCTCGCAGCGCCTCGGGGGCTCCGGCCTTCTTGACCTTCTTCTCGACGGCTTTGGCATCATGCTGCGGCTCCTTCTGGAAGAAGGTGGCTCCGTAGGTGAGGATGTCCGAGAAAATCTTGATGCGCTCGCCGCATGCCTCCACGACGCGGCGGATCTTGTCGCGCGTCGGCTCATCGAGCGGCTCGCTGACAAGGCCAGCCCGCACCAGAAACGGGATGATGCCCGCGACGCGCTGCTCCAGCGGCAGCATGCGCATGTACTCGCCCGCCAGCCAGAGCAGCTTGGCCGGGTCGAAATTCCCCGGCGCCTTGTTGACGCGGTCGAGACCGAAGCGGGCGATCATCTGATCCAGAGGAATAACCTCGCTTTTGTCGTCCATCGACCAGCCGAGCCGACCCAGGTAGTTGACCAGCGCGGCGGGGAGATAGCCCAACTCGCGATAGAAGGCGACCGCGATCGGGTTCAGGTCGAGCCGCGTGGCAATCTCGGCGTCGGTCAAGCCGATGGCGTGCAGGGACTTCATCACCTCCGAGGTCCGCAACTTGTCCGAGTCGCGCTTGCTCATCTTCTTGCCGCAGAGAAAGACGAGCGGCACGTGGGCGAACGTCGGCAGCGGCGCCCCGAGCGCCTCATAAACCAGGAACTGCTTGTCAGTGTTCGATAGCTGCTCCGCCGCCCGGATAACGTGCGTGATCTTCATCGCGACGTCATCGACGACGGTGGCGAAGTTGTACAGCGCGCCGCCGTCGGCGCGCACGATCACCGGATCGCCAATCTGGTCGGTTTGCCACTCGACGTGGCCGCGGATCTCGTCGTCGATGGCGATGGCCCGTCCCGCCGGCACCTTGAGGCGCAGCGGCGCCGGCCGCTCCTGCAGCAATCGCCGTGCGTCGGCCGCCGGAACATTGCGACACTTGCAGCGATGGATGAAATTGCGTTTTGCGACCTCGGCGTCCTTGCGGAGCGCGTCCAGCTCCTCCTTCGGGCAGTAGCAGGGATACGCATGACCGCTATCCAGAAGGCGCTGGGCGGCCTCGGCGTAGAGGTGCTGGCGCTCCGACTGGAAGTAAGGCCCGTAGGGTCCGCCGACCTCCGGCCCCTCATCCCAGGTGATGCCGAGCCACTTGAAGCCGTCGAGGATCGGCTGCAACGCCTCCGGCCGGTTCCGCTCGGCATCGGTGTCGTCGATGCGCAGCACGAACTGGCCGCCCTGCTGCCGCGTGAGCAGCCAGTTGAACAGCGCGGTCCGGACGCCGCCAATGTGGAGATAGCCGGTCGGACTAGGAGCAAAACGAGTGCGCATGGTCATGCGAGAATATCCTGATTGCCCGCTTGCGGGTTAGCGTGAGATCCCCCTCACCCCCAACCCCTCTCCCGCCAGGGGCGAGGGGAGTAAGACAAGGCTCCCCTCGCCCCTGGCGGGAGAGGGGTTGGGGGTGAGGGGGACACAACCTCACTCCTCGGCGGGCTCGGCTTTCGTGTTCGTGGCGTCTTTCGTCTGGGCGGCGCGGCCCTCGACCAGTGTCATTGTGATCCCTTCCTGCACGATTTTCCCCTCCTGATTGACGATCTGCCGCTGCCAGGTCAGCGCGGCCCGCCGGCCACGGGCGCGGACCTCCTTTTCGAGGATCTTGCTGCGCACCCGCATGGTATCGCCGATGTAGACCGGGCCGACGAACTTCCACTCGCGGATGCCCAAAAAAGCCAGGGTGCGCATCGCCGGCGAGTGCAGCCCCAGGCCGCTGCTCATCGACAGCACGAGCAGACCGTGAGCGACCGGGCGGCGAAACGGCGTCGTGCGGGCGAACTCGTGGTCTACGTGGATCGGGTTGAAATCGCCGCTCAACCCGGCAAAGTTGACGATGTCGGTTTCGGTCAGCGTGCGGCCGGGCGATTCCCACTCCTGGCCGACCTCGACGTCGTCGAAGAACAGATGCAGACTGGTGAAGGCCATGACCGTCTTCTCCGCAACGCCTGCTCCAGGGGCCTGCAGTGAAGTCTACAGCAACGGCGAGCAACGCGGCAAGACCGGGCCGCGGACACCACCAGGTAGAGAGCAGGACAGCGAACGCCGCAGGGAGGTTCGTCGTGCTCTGGGAGCGCGGGCGTCCCGCCCGCATCAGAGCCAGTGACAAAGCGGGCGGGACGCCCGCGCTCCCAGGTTCGTCCCCTTCAGCTGGCGGCCGGCAGGAGCGGGACGGGGCGAGGCTCGGGCGTGCTGGGGTCGATGCCGACGTAGACCACCTCGGCGTCGGTCACGTGCAGCGTTTCGCCGGCGCGATCGGCCTCGACGCGGATGTGCATCGTGATCGAGGTGCGGCCGAGTCGCACTCGCCGCGTCAAAAACCTGACCACATCGCCGACGAGCACCGCCTGCTTGAATTCGACACGGTTGACGGCAACGGTGACGAGAAACGGCGCCGCTCCGCCGGCCAAAACCACCTCGCGCCGCGCTCCCACGGCGCCCGCCTGGTCGATATAAGAGAGAATTACGCCCCCGAAAATGGAGCCGAGTGGATTGGTGTCGCGCGGCATCATCACGGCCTGAATGGCGGTGTAAGCGTCGCTCATCGCTTCATCCCTTTAGCTCGCGCCGCACCACGCGAACGCCCTCGACCATGTTCTTGAGTTTGCGGCAGGCGATGAACCGCGCCGTTTGCGAAAAGCCGCAGTCCGGCGTCACCGACACGCGCTCGGGCTCGATGTGCTTGAGCGTGAGCCGCAACCGCTCGGCGATCAGCTCCGGCGGCTCGACCCAGGTGTTTTTCACGTCCACCAGGCCGACGGCGAGTTCCATCGGCGAGTGGATCTCGCGCGCCAGCTCGATCTCCGCCATCTCGCGGCTGGCGAACTCCAGCGCAAGTTGTTGCACCTTCGCCCGCGCCAGGTGCGGAAACAGCGGCTGGTAACTGCGCCAGCCAACCGCTCGCCCGCGATAGTTCCCGAAGCACATGTGCATACTGATCTTCGCCCGCACCCCGGCCACCGTCCGGGCGATCAGGTCGAGAAACTCCTCCGGCTTGTCGGGATGACAGGCGAAACTCGGCTCGTCGAGCTGAATGAAATCAACACCGACATGCACGAGCTTTTTCATCTCTTCATTGACGATCGGCAACAGGGCCTCGGTGATTTCATGACGATCGCGGTAGACCTCGCCGCCTTGCAGACAGCCGGCGAGCGTGAACGGCCCCGGCACCGGCACCTTGACCGGGAGATCGGTTATCATGCGGAGGCGCTGGTACTCGCGCACCAGGCCGAGCCCGTACGGGGCGGCGAGTGGGGCGACGCAGAGATAGTGGCTGCGCTGGTCGTGGGCCGGCGGTCCCCACCGGCGCGCCTGCGGCAGCGGGCGCAGGCCGGTCAGGTGATCGTAGAAGCCGAGGTTGAAGTCAACGCGCTGCATCTCGCCGTCGGTGATCAGGTCGGCGCCGGCCTGGAGTTGATCGTCGATGGCCAGGCGCACGGCGTCGCGCACGGCCTCGTTGCGGTCGTCCGCACCGAAAAGGTCGGGCCGGCTGGCCACGTCTTCGCAGAATTTCGCGTACCAGCCGGGGAACGACCAGCTGCCGATGACAGTTGCCGGGAGCAGGGGAAGTGTGACCATCGCGGGCATTATATCGTGGTGAGTGGTGAGTGGTGAGTGGTGAGTGGTGAGTGGTGAGTGGTGAGTGGTGGTTCGTGCTCACGCTGTTGTGGCGCTGTTGTGGCACGGTCTCCTGACCGTGCCACTTGGCCTGACCGCAGGTCTCCCGCTACGCCCGGAGACCTGCGGTCACCAAGAGTGGCACGGTCAGGAGACCGTGCCACAACTGGCCTGCTCTGCACGAATCACCACTCACCACTCACCACTCACCACTCGTCAGAACAGCAGGCGGAACTCGACGCGGAAGGTGTCGGTGTACCACGTTGCGCCCGTCAGCGCCCGGCCGTAGCCCGCGTAGACATCCGCATGCGAACCGAAGCCGAACCGGACGCCCAACTTCCCGTTGACGATCGTATCACCACTGGCACCCTGAACCACGAACAGCGTCGGCGAGAGCGGCACGAGTTCCTTGCCGCCCAGCGCCGTCCAGCCGACGAACTCCACGACCGGCGTCAGCCAGAAACCGTCGGGGTTGCGCTGACCGTAACTCACACCAAGGCCGTAGCGGATAACGTCACCTGCGAAGTCCGTGCCGCCGATCGGCACCCAGTAACGCAACTCGCCCTCCAGGCGCAGTTTCTCGGACACGCGGTACTGCGCCAGCAGGGCCGGTTCCAGGCTGACGTGATGCGTCCCGAGACCGTGGCTCGCCGCGCCCGTCGGGATGTACGTCCGCAGCTGGAAAGTCGCCGTCCAGGCGCACTCATCGAGGAAGGCCCACTTGAAGCCGGTGTTCATGTCGCCGAAGCCGGACGTGTTGTCGTTCAGCTGTGGGTTGAGGAAACGGTACGGTCCCTCAATGAACAACGACAGGCGCTGGGCGGGGGCGTATTCCAGGTACGCGCTCACCTCCTGGTAGTCAACGCGGGTTTCGGGCCGCGGCACGCCGGGATTGATCGAGCGGGCCCAGAAGAACTCGCTGCGCGTCGTCCGCTGGAAATCGTAGGCGGCATCGTAGCGCAGGCGGAACTGCGAGAGCGGCAGGGCGCTGTCGATGTAGCCGACCGTGGTTTCCTTGCCGGTCGGGCCGCCGTCATCGGATGGGGCGCTTGTATCGGGTAGAGGGGTCGTATCAGCGGGAGGGGGCGTTCCGGGCTGGGCAAAGGCTGAGACGCCAGTGAACAGCCAGCAAACGACGGGCAGCATCTTCTTGATGGCGGCAAGCATCGTATGTCCTCAAGCGGGGCAAGCGACCGGCGCCCTCCGGGCGCGAATTACCTTGCTTGATGTATCGAAGAGTACCGCGCTGCGAGTTCAACCTTTTGTCGGGGTTCCGCCGCGCACCAGCCTGCCCGGGACGGCCACGACGATTGTGCTAGCGTCACCGTGGGCTGGTTTTGCCGGGAGAGCGTAGCTCGGTGACCAGTTGCTGGAAGTCCGGGCGGCCCCACAGCGCCGCGAACGCCTCCTCTGTGCCCAGGGATTTGCTCAGCACCTGGCCCTTGGCGCGGGCCTGCTCCAGTAACCGCATGGCCTCATCGGCGTAGCCTCGCGACTGAGCGGCATCCGCCCGCGCCTCGGCGGCGCAGCCCGCCAGATACCGCGCCGCAATGTAGTAGTCCCTGCCGCGGTCGCCCGCAATGGAGGCGAGGGCCCGGGCAGCGCCGGCGGCCTCCGCGGGCCGCTTCAGACCAAGGAATGCCCTCGCTAACTGCGGATACTGATCGCGCAACGCTGCCAGGTAATTCGGATTGTCCGGATTGGATTTGAGGGCCGCGCGGGCGTTCGCCACGCCCTCCTGCAAGGACTGCACAGCCTCGGCCCACTTCTGCTGTCCCAGGAGTACCCAACCGAGGTTTCCCTGCACCATCCCGAGATCGCCTTGGTACGCCGGGATGTCCGGCCGTTCCTTGACCAGCCGTTTGAGCAGTTCGCGTGCCTGTTCCCACTCCTGCGCTGCGGCGGTTCGATCGCGGCCAGCGAGGACCAGGCCCAGGTTGAGATGGGTGGTCGCCAGTTCGCTGCGGTAGTCGGGAACATCGGGCGAGTCCGCGACGAGTTCCCGGGCGACGGCGAGGGCCTGGCGATGCAGCGCCTCCGCCGCCGCCTGGGCCATGCGCGGTGTTGGCGTACCTCCCGGAAGGCCCGCAACAGCCAGCCAGGCGCCGCGCCCTTGCGGGTCGGCGAGGAGGCCGATCGTCGTCGCGCTGAGCAGAGGGGTCGCTGGTCTTTGGTTGTAGTAGAAGCCGGCGTTGTTGTACGCCACGATCAACTCACGCCGATAATCGCGCCGTCGGGGATTCTTCGCGACGAGATCCCGCAGCAAGCTCACGGCCTCGCGATACGCCAGTTCGGCCTCCAGGTTTCGCCCCAGCGCGCGCAGGGCCTGCCCGCGGTTGAACTCACAGCGCGCCAGTTCGTGGCCGTAATCCGGCTCATCCGGGAACCGGCGATACAACCCTTCCAGAATCCCGATTGCCCTGGCGAAGACGTTGTCAGCTTCTTTGGGCCGGTTCGCCTCCAGCTCCAGAATGGCGAGGTTGTACTGACTGCGCGCCAGTTCGCGCTGATAGTTGGGCTGACTGGGGAAATCCGCCACCAACCGTTCTTGCAAAGCCAGCGCCTGGCGGAACGAGTCGCCGGCCTGCGCACGCAGTTGTGTGGTCCGCACCAGTTCACCGTGCCAGTTGTAACTGTCGGCCAGCGCCTGCCGGTAGGCTGCATTGTCCGGGAAGGCCCGCGTCAAATCCCCGAAGAGGACAATGGCCTGCCCGTAGGCCTGTCGTGCCTCAGCGATTTCTTCCTTGAGCAGCCGCAAGATATCGCCGACATGCTTGGAAGCGAGCGCCGTCTTCTGGCGAACGACCGGGTCGTCGCTCCGTTCCTTGAGGAACTCCTTGTAATACTTGAGCGCTTCGCGCAACCAGGCACGCTGCTTGCGCTCCGTGCGCGGGTCGTCGGCCAGCTGGTATTCCTGGGCGAGCTGGATGAGCATGCTGTCCACGGCGCCCATCGCCCGCAAAGAATTGGTCTCGGCCCGCTCGCGCTCGCGCAGCGCGACGGCGCTGGCCTGGGCCTCGGCCCGGGCGTTGCTCTCGGCTTCCTGCCATTTCCAGGTGACCAGGCCGAAGCCAACGACCGTGACAAGGACGAGCGCGACAAGCAGGCCTGCCACCAGCGGCCGGCGCCGCACCCACTTGGCGGTCCGCTCCCAGAGAGGAATCGGCCGCGCCTTGATCGGCTCGCCCTTCAGGAAGGCGGCGCAGTCGTCGGCCAGCGCGGCGGCGGTGAAGTAGCGCTTGTACGGCTCCTTTTGCAGACATTTCAGGCAGATTGTCTCCAGATCACGGGGCACACTGGGCTGGAGGCGTGTTGGGGGCACGGGCTCCTGGCCGATGACCTGGTTGACGGTCTCCATCACCGTCGCCGCCCGAAACGGCGGCCGGCCGGTGAGCAGTTCATAGAGGATGGCGCCGAGGGCGTAGATATCGGCGGGCGGGCCGATCTCGTGCGTGATGCCGCGAGCCTGCTCGGGGGCCATGTAGCTCGGCGTGCCGAGAATGGAGCCGCTCTGCGTCTGTTGGGAAGAACTCTCCATCTGCTTGGCAAGGCCGAAGTCGGCGATCTTGGGAGTCGGGGGCGGCGCATGGCGGACGCCGGAAGAGAACGGTTCCAGGCTCACCGCGCGTGGGCCTTGAGCGCCTTCGGGCGCTTCGAGGAGGATGTTGGCGGGCTTGAGATCGCGGTGGACGACGCCGCGCTCGTGGGCGTATTGCATCGCCCTGGCCAGCATTTCGATCAACCGAACCGCGGCGCGGGCCGGCAAGGGGGTGCCGCGCAGCTTGTCCGCCAGGGTGCCGCCGTCAACATACTCCAGCGAGAAGAAAGGCAGACCATCGTACTCGCCAATCTCGTAAATCTGGACGATATTCGGATGCTGCAAGCGCGCCACCGACTCGGCCTCCGCCCGGAAGCGGGCGAGCTGGATCGGCGTGGCATGGGGGCCGCTGAGGATCATCTTCAGCGCCACGTCGCGCTTGAGGCGTGTCTGCCGTGCCTTGTAGACCACGCCCATGCCGCCCTGGCCGAGCAGTTCCAGCAACTCGTACCCGGGAGGCGACGGCTGCCTGGGCGACCCAGACTGCCCTGTCGCCTGGCCTTTGAGGGTGGGCGGGGGCGCCAGTTCCTCGGCGGGAAGTTCCGGCACCTTCCCCGCGGCCCAGTTCACAAGCGGCGGTAAG
>DASPXY010001635.1:0-14013 GCA_035637055.1 Gemmataceae bacterium
AGTCAGGCACTTCAGACGAAGAGGGTTTCCTTTTGCATCGAGCTTGCGGGCGTTGTCGAACAACAGCTTGCGGATGGTTCGGTAACCGGACTGGGCGTAGGTGGGGTGGGCCCAAACCAGAGCCGCCGCCCCGGCCACGTACGGGGCAGCCATCGAGGTTCCCTCCGTCTTCTTGTAGAGATTGTTGGGGTGGCAGGTCATGATTTCGATCCCTGGAGCGGCGAGATGCACGGAGTCCTTCCCAAACCCGCTCCCGCCGAGAGGAAAGGTCGCCTTGACATCCTTCTGGTTCACGGCCATCACGGAGATGACGTTCGGCAGGCCATACGAGCAGGGGTACAAGCGCTCATTGGCGTTATCGTTGTTGTTGTCGTCGTTCCCCGCAGCGGCGATGAAGAGGATGCCTTGGTCCGCCGCGCGCTTGATGGCATCGTAGACCAACTGGTCAAACACGGTGTCGGTGAAGCTGGCGTTGATGATGTTCGCCTTGTGCTCGACGGCGTAGGCAATGGCCTTGATGACGTCCGTATTGGCGCCGTGGCCCTCGCGGTCGAGGCACTTCAGGGCCATGATCTGCACCTTCCAGGCGACGCCGGTGACCCCCTTCTTGTTGTTCCCCACGGCGCCGATAATCCCGGCGCACTGCGTCCCGTGGCCGTGGGGATCCATCGGGTTTCCCGTTTTGCCGACGAAGTCGTAACCGTGGACGTCTTTTTTGACTGGATCGGGTTTTGGGTTGATCCACATGTTCGGCTTCAAATCCTCGTGGTTGTAGTCTACTCCGGTATCCAGGACGGCGACGATCACGTCCGGGGCTTCGCGGACCGTCTTCCACGCCTCCGGAGCGTTGATGGTGCGCAGCCCCCACAACTCCGACCAGTACTCGTCATTCGGTGTACCCGTCGTATCCGCCTTAAATCCATCCTTGTCTTTGAGTTGCATCTGCGGCAGATGGACCGTACGTTCGAGTTCGACATGGTCAACCGCTGCCAACTCCCCGAGTTTGGTCACGGCGGCCGTCCGCAGCTGACCCTTGTCATTTTTCGGGACCACCCGGAAAAAGGATCCTGGCTCGTAGTCCTCCAGGATTTCATAGCCGAGGTCGGTCAGTTCCTTCCGGGCTGCATCCCGATCCGTGTACCGCACCAGGAGCGTTCGTGTCCGGCGCGGCGGTTCCTCGGAGGTTTGCTCCGCCTTGGCACCTTCCTTCGCCAGGGATCGCATCGCGGAGTTCACATCGCCTTTGGGCATCTCAATCACCATCTCGCCCTTCCGGGTCAGCCCGACGAGGGTGCATTCGGTATCGCCAAGGGCATCGAGGGGCCGCAGGCGTGTGCTGAGTTTGTTGTTGAAGGGCACGATGTCGTTGGTGGGCGTGACCAGAAGCCTGACCTTCGCTTGTTGGCTCGCCAGGCTGGGGGCCGAGGCGCCGAGGACGACAGTCACGAGGAGGAAGACAAATCGGGCTGTTTGGGGCATGTTATTCTCCAAGGCTTCGCGAGCTGGCTAAGAAGTGGTTTCAAAACCCCTCCCCCCAACCCCCTCCCCGCAACGGAGAGGGGGAGAAGAAGAGACGTGTCTGGCTTGCCCCCCCTCTCCTCGCAGGGGAGGGGGTTTGGGGGGAGGGGTTTTGAAACCACTTCTAAACCGCTCGCTGCGATCCTTGTCCGAAAGAAGAACCCTCGCCGTTGCGCGACTTGCGAAGAGGTGCTCCGCAGCGGGTCGGGACCATTGGCCTTTCCGGGTTGTTCCGACAATTCAGGAGGCGATTTCTCTCGTCGAAGAACCTTTGTGTCATGGGATTCGTCTAATTATAGGGAGGGATTCTCCCAAGAGATGAGGCGCCAACTGCGGGTGGTGCCCGAGGTTTGCGGTGAAGCAAAGCGGGGTTGGCCTCTCCAAAACCTCGAACAAGGTGGCCAACTCTCCGGAGCGCGGGCGTCTCGCCCGCAAAGCAAGCGGGCGAGACGCCCGCGCTCCGGAGAGTTGGCCGGATGCGAGCAGCCGGGCTTTCCGGTAAAGCTCGACGGCACGGGACTTGCCGAGAATGGTTTGCTGGCCGATTCTTGCGCAAGTTGGCACCTCGCTTGCGACCTTCCCAGGAGGAGCCCAGCAACAAACACTGATCCCCGCAAATTGTGTCTGGTGTCGGGGACAGGGTGCTGGTATACAGGAGTTGTAAAGGAGGTGTCGTATGGGCCGTTTTTGTGTCTCCTGCGTTGTCCTTGGACTCTTCGCCGTGGTGGTGTCCGCCAGCGGCGGTGGGGAAGAGAAACTCGTGAAGATCGCCGCCCAGTGGAAAGAGCGGGATAGCGGCTTCCCGGAGCCCAAGGGGAAGCAGATGGTGATCCGGAACGCCGCCGAGTGGCAGCAAACCTGGAAGGCCGCCCACGCCAAGACGTTTCCCCCGCCACCGGTTCCCAAGGTTAATTTTACCAAGCACATGGTCCTCGCCGCTTATGCTGGGGTGAAGCGAACCGGCGGTTACACCATCGAGTTCACCCAGGTGAAGATCGTCGATGGCACGCTCAAAGCCTACGTCCTGGAAGAGACGCCAGGTCCGGGGCCAACCATCTCGGTGATTACCTCGCCTGCAAGCTTCGCGGTTGTGCCGCGCTCCGACCTGAACGTCGAGTTCGTCATTCGCCGCCAGGAGTTGTCGGCGAGCGTGAATGCGGCAGGGGAACCTCACGGCGGCTGACGCCGCGAAGTTCCCCTCGCCCATCCCCTTCTCCCCTCCGTGGCTGCCCTCCTATCGCCGCCCCGTAGCAGTCGCTTATCTCGCCAGGGTCTCCGCCACCGTTCGGGGAATTGGTCTGCCCGGGGCCGCATCGTCCCGCCTCCGGACGCTCGCGCGGGGTTCCTCATCCCCTGCTGCCTGCCGGTTCCCGAGGGAGTTGGGAAGGGCCGGGCGCAGCCCCTGCCCGCCAGGGTTCGGCTTCCCCTTGCCGTTGAGAAAACTGAGGTCGAGCACCCCGCCGCTGATACACTTCAGGCCCTTGACGGGACGTGCCTTGTCGAGCAGCAGTTTGCGGATTCCTTTGTAGTCGAGTTTGGCGTACCTGGGGTCCGACCACACCAGCGCCGCCGCCCCCGCCACGTGCGGCGTCGCCATCGAAGTGCCGTCCATGGTTTGATAGCGGTCGGCGGGCCGGCAGCTGAGGATATCGACCCCTGGCGCGGCAATATGCACCGACTTCTTGCCGTAACCGCTCCAATCAGGCACTTGATCCTTCTCGTCCACGGCCATCACCGAGATGATGTTGTCCAGGTCGTAGGAACAGGGATACTCTTGTTCGCCGGGTTCGTCGTTGTTGTTGCCGTCATTCCCCGCTGCCGCGACGAACAACACGCCCTTGTCCCGGGCGCGCTGAATGGCGTCGAAAAGGGCCTGATCGTACCGGTCGCCGCCCCAGCTGGCGCTGATGACCTTCACGCCGCGGGCGAGGGCGTAATCGATGCATTTGACCGCGTCCAGGGTGGGCCCCTGCCCGTTCGCGTCGAGGGACCGCAGAACCATGATCTTCACTTTCCAGTTGACCCCAATCACCCCCTTCATGTTGTCCCCCACCGCACCGATGGTTCCGGCGCAGTGTGTCCCGTGGTCGTTGCGGTCCCTGGGATCCCCCGAACCAGCCCCGACGAAGTCATAGCCATACTTGTCGTTCTTCGTGGGGTCGGGCTTCGGGTTGGTCCAGATGTTGTCCTTCAAATCCTCGTGGTTGTAGTCGATGCCGGTATCGATGACAGCAACGAGTTTTTCGCTCTCCTTAATCCATTTCCAGGCATCCGGGGCCTTGATGGCGCGTATCCCCCACAGATCCTCGAAAAAGGGGTCATTGGGCGCCTGGAGCACTTTCGCCGCGAGTGTCTTCTCCTTCCGAATGGGGGTCGGGATGCGGAGGATCGTTTCGAGTTGGACGTGGTCCAGGGCCTTGGACTTGGTCATCTCGCTGACCGAGGCGGCATGGACGCCGCTACCCTTCTCCTTGGGGGCCACGCGGAGCAGGGAGCCGGGTTGGTAATCGTCCACAACCACGTAGCCGAGTCGATCCAGCTCTTTCAGGGCGGCCTCTTTGTTCTGGTACTTGACCAGCAAGGTTCGAGCAGGGTGCGGCGCGTCGGCCGTTGTCACCCCGGTCCCAACCTTCGCGCCGATTTTGGTCAACTCCTCCTTGGCGGTGGCCGCGTCTTTCTTCAACACATTGATGACGAGGCTACCGGTCTTGGTCTGTCCCAGGAGAGTCCCACCCGAGACCGCCAGGGTTTGCGCCCCGGGGCCGACCTTGCCCGCAAGTCGCCCCGCTCTGGGTGGCTTGACATACATCTTGATGTGGTCCGGTCCCCCGCCGTCGAGGCGCAGAGCCGAGCCAGTCAGGACCGTCGCCGTCAGGGCGAGGGCCAACACGATTGCTCGTAGCACAACTCATCCTCCGAACAAAGGAAACGACGAACGGCGTGGGCACTCCGCGGCCCACTTCACCATTGTGTCTTGTTGGCGAGGCCAGGGACAGGGACGGGGCGCGGCAGTCACGTGCCTGCCTGCAGGCCCCGGTTTCGGTTTACCGGACAGCAATGTTGCGACACCCGGCAGGGGAGCCGCGGAGGACGGAAGGCGCACGGGAACCTCTCGGGCAGGAAGAAGTTGCCCACCGGACAGAAGGGAGGCGCGAAAAAAACCTCCTAATTAACAAATCGAAAATTGGCTGAAAAACTGGACATGGATTTTTGGATTTTCCAATGAAGTGAGCGCGCACGCAGCAACGCGAGGGGCGGGGAGTAGATACTTGTTCAGGCTGTTTTACTTCGAGCATTCGGAAAGCGTTGTGGCACGGTCTCCTGACCGTGCCACTGCTTTCGACCGCAGGTCTCCTCTTGGTTCCCGCTCTCCGGGAGACCCGCGTTGTGGCACGGTCTCCTGACCGTGCCACGGCTATCGACCGCAGGTCTCTTCTTGGTTCCCGCTCTCCGGGAGACCTGCGGTCAGAAGAGTGGCACGGTCAGGAGACCGTGCCACAACAGCCTTCGTGGTTTCCGAACACTCTTATCAAGCTACTTCGCGGCCGGTGTATCGCCCGCGCCGTACGCTTTGCCGACCTCGGTCGGAATGGCGCTGCTGTTCATGTTCGGCGTTTCCACCCAGCCCGCGATGGCCTCGTAACGGCGGCGCTCGGCGTTCCACCGCAGGGCCACCTCGCCCCGCACGCCGGGGGTGAACGGAAAGCGCCGGACCGCTCCCATCCAGCCGTACATGCCGGGGCCAGGCCGGCGGGCAGATTGACCGTGTGCGCCACCACCAGAATGTCGCCCTGCTTGACCGCCCCTTTCTCCGACTGCACCACCTGCAAGGCCACCTCCAGGGTGACGGAGCGCGCCTTGCCTTCGCCCATGATCGCGGTGCAGGACGCTGCCAGCGCGCGCACCACGGCCACGACCTCGGCGTCCTTCTTCGCCTCCTCGAACTGCTTCTTGAACGCTTGCGGGTTGATCGGTTGGGCCGCTGCCGGGTTCGCTCCCAACCAGGCGAGCGCCGCGCAGGCGCCGACGAGCAGGACCGCCACTGCCCGGCTCAACTTGCTGTGCGAATGTCTTTGGCTCATGGTCTCTCCTGTGAATGGTGATGATGCTTGCCGCGGGCATTGGATCGTCCCGCTCATTCTCCTTCTGGCACAAGAGAACAAGCACAAGCGGAAGTTACGTGACGTAGTTAGTGCAGGAACAAGTGACCTCTTGTTCGTAGTTCCGCCTTTAGGCGGCTTGACGTCAAGCCGCCTAAAGGCGGAACTACAAACAAAACGTCGGTTGCCTCTGCATTAGTCCGGCGAAGGCGTCGAGAGTAAATAAACGGCGAACGAGGCCAGCCAGTGCTCGCCGACGTAGTCGCCACTGGCGACGTGTCGCAGCGCCGCGTCGGCATGGCGAGCGGCCGACTCGGCGAGGACTTTGCGGGCGGGATCTCCAGCAGGCAGTGCCGCGGCGATGCTCCGCATGCACCAGGCACGGCTCAGATTCAGGCCGTCGAGGTGAACGATCTGCGGATCAGTGCGATCGGTGACCTGAGCGGGCATCAGGAGCGTTTTCGGCTCTCCCTTGGCGATATCTGGGAGATAGCGCCGGAACCACGCCTGGAAATCGGCCGGCAGCAGCACGCGCCGCATCAGGTCCGCCTCCATCAAGCTCGGCGAGAAAAAGTCCGCGCCGTCAGGTTCCCACGCCGCCGGAGCGCCGGCGTCCTTGGCGAAGTAGGCCCGGCTGCGGTCTTCAAGCAATGTGCGCAGGGCCTTGTGATCCACCGTACGAGCGTAATCGAGGGCGAACGCCAGTCCAAAGGCGGTGTTTGGATGAACCCCTGTACGGATCGGGTACGTCTGCTTCGGCAAAAAGGCGATGTAGCGGGCCACAATAGTATCTGTTAGCGGCCGAAGGTTCTGCGACCACTGCCGGGCGTCGGCGTCGTCCCAGGAATGAAGCTCCTCCGCGAGCTTGAGCAGCCACGCCCAGCCGTAGGTGCGCTCGAAGGATTGGCTATTGGGCTGAGCGAAGTAGTCGGCCTCGGCCTGGAGGTTCTTCGCGGTGAGGTGTTCCGCCAGGACGGCGCGAATTTGCTGTTTCTCCGGCAATTCCGGAAAGAGACGCAGCAACCTTACCAGCATCCAGTGGCCATGCACCGACGAGTGCCAGTCGAAGCAGCCATAGAACGCGGGATGCAGGGCACGCGGTCCCTTGACGTCGGCGGGGCCGTTCATGACGTGCCCCGGCTTGTTCGGGTACTCCTTGCGGATGCCCTTGAGCGCCAGTTGCGCGAATGCCGACGCCTGTTTCTCAGTCAACGCGAGGGATTTCTTGGTGGGCACGTTGGCTCCCGCCTGTCCTGCGCGAAGCCGGGCGCACATCACCAGGAAAGGGACAAAGGCGCTAAAAAATATAATAGCCATCCTTGATAGGGGATTCTTCATGGCTCAGAGATCCTCCGCGGTGGATCGACGTTGCCTGCAAGTCTGATCTTACGGACGACATGCCCAACTGCCAGCGATGCAGACTGTGCGGACTCAGAATGTCGCGAAAAGGCGCTTCCGTGGAGGGCAGGGCAGCAGTATGCTGATGAATCAAATTGTGCTCCTGTTCGACTCCGTGATCGAGGCAATGTCTTGTTGAGGGGAACGCTGCCGTGAACCGCTTGAGCCATCTGCGCTGGCTGCTCTGTTCGGTGTATGTGCTGCTTTGCTGGGCCGGCATCAGCTGGGCCGAGAACTGGCCGTACTGGCGCGGCCCGGACAACAACGGGATCTCCAGGGAAACACGGCTCCCCGCCGAGTGGACCGAAACGAAGAACGTCCTCTGGAAGGTGCCTCTTCCGGGCCTGGCTGGCTCCCCACCGATCCTCTGGGATTCGCGGCTTTTCCTGACGAGTTCCGAGGGCCGGGACCTGATCCTCTTGTGCCTCAATACCGATGGCAAAACGCTGTGGAAGGGGAGCCTCGGCGCTGCCGGCCGCACGGTCATCAAGGGCGGCGAGGCGAACGAGGCGTCGGCTTCCCCGAGCACCGACGGCAAGCACGTCTGGGCGTTCGCCGGCAACGGCACCCTTGCCTGCTTCGCTCTTGACGGCAAGGAGATCTGGAAGATCAACGTCCAGGATCGCTCCGGGCGATTCCAGATCCAGCACGGCATGCACTCGACGCCGCTGTTGCACGAGGGTCGGCTGTACCTGTCGCTTCTCCATTCCGGAGGGCACTGGGTCATCGCTCTCGACAAGGCCACCGGCAAGGAAGTGTGGAAGGTGGCCCGCAAGAGTGATGCGCAGTCCGAGAGCAAGGAGGCGTACACCTCGCCGGGTCTGTGGCAAAACGGCAAGGAGACGTGCGTGGTCGTGCTCGGCTGCGACTACACGACCGCTCATCGCCTGAGCGACGGCAGCGAGATCTGGCGGCTCGCCGACCTCAATCCGAAGACGAAGTATCACTATGCCTTCCGCATCATTTCCTCGCCGGTCGCCTCGCCTGACCTGCTCGTCGTGCCCACGGCCCGCGGCGGTCCGGTGGCCGCGATCAAGCCGGGCGCGAGTGGACTGATCAAAGTCGGCAGCCCCGGCGCGCAGTGGCACAAGCCGAAGGGTTCGCCGGACGTCCCGTCGCCGCTGGTGCATGATGGCCTGGTCTATCTCTGCCGGGAAATGGGGCTGCTGCAGTGCTGGGACGCCAAGACAGGACAGGAACTCTATCAGCAACGTCTGCACGCCGCACGCTATCGCGCCTCGCCGGTCTACGCCGATGGCAAGATCTATCTCACGGCTCGCGACGGCACGTTCAGCGTGGTGAAGGCCGGGCCGAAGTTCGAGTTGCTGGCGGAGAACGTGTTGACCGACGCGTTTGCCGCCTCGCCAGTCATCGCCAATGGGCGGATTTACCTGCGCGGGTTCCGGTCACTGTACGCGATCAGCGAAGGCGGCAAATGACAACGTGTTTGAGACAAGCCCGAAGCGCCAGCGCCGGGATCCTTCCTCTGTTCCGGCGCTGGCGCTTGGGGCTGCTCTGCGGGCTCGAAGCACCAAGCGACAATCGGCCTTCATCCCGAGCAAAGGCTACAGCTAAAACGAGGCAGCACTCGCCCCATTTTCATCGTTTCTGGGTGCCGCGCAACCGCATGACCCCTGGGTGCCGCATAGCGGCATGAGAGCTTGTGTGCTTTTGGCACGAAGTCCTGTAGAATCGCGCCTGGAGAGCGCAAACGCCCTATCGCCCCCGTTCGACCGCGGGAGGTCACGCCATGCTTCGACGATTCCTGCCTTTTGCCTGTCTGCTCCCCTTTGCGGTCTTGCTGCCGAGCGCCGCCCAGACGCCTCCCGCCAGCACGGCGACCCACCCGCGCTACAAAAGCCCGCTCGGTCTGGCCGTCAACCAGGATGGCAGCCGGGCGTACGTCGCCCTGCACGGCGCGGGCGCGGTCGCAGTGGTTGACCTGACCGGGGGTAAGGTGGTGCGCGAAATTCCCGTCGGCGCCGGTCCGCACGACCTGGCGCTCGTCCGCGACATGCTCTTCGTCAGCTGCGAACACGACGATAGGCTGGTCAAGATCGACCTTGGCACGCACAAGGTCGCAGCGCGCTGGCGTATTGGCCAGGCGCCGCGCGGCGTCGCCGCCCTGCCTGATGGCTCGCGGGCCTTCGTCGCCTGCCAGGACGAGCAAACCTTGCACGCCGTCGATGTGGCGACCGGCCAGAGCAAGGTAATCGGCTTGCCGGGTATGCCCGAGCGTCTCCTCTTGCACGGCGACGCGCAGTATCCCTTCCTGCTCGCTCTGTCTTCACGGCCCGGCGAGGCGCTCATCAGCCTGATCGACTCGAAACAACCGCGCATTCTGAACACGAACCGGCTCGCCAATGTCAGCAATGCGCGCGGGCTGGCCAGCAAGCAGGGGGCCTCGTCGTTCGTCCTCGTCGTCCACCAGAAACCGCGGACGAAGGTGCCGGCGACGCAACTGACCCAGGGCTGGGTCTTCACCAACGCCGTCAGTTCGTTCTCGCCGTGGGGCGTCGATACGCAGGCGGGCGGCCCGTCGCGGGCGAAACTGCTCGACGACGTCCGCGACGCCTACGCCGACCCCGCCGACGTGGTGCTGACGCCGGACCACCGCCACGCCTTCGTCGCCTGCGCCGGTGCCGACACCGTTCTGGCCCTGCGCACCGATCGCTTTGTCAGCGCGAACTACGGTCCGCTGGCCGCCGAGGGGGAACACCCCGCGGGCCGCGATGACCTGACGCTGAGCCGTCACTACGTCGTTGCCCGTCTGCCTGTTCGGGCCAACCCGCGCCGCCTGGCGCTCTCCGGCGGCGGCGGCACGCTGGTCGTCGCCAACCACCTTGCCGACGCCCTTACCGTGATCGACGCGGCGCGCTTCCGTGTCGTGCGGCACATTCCGCTCGGTGGACCTGAGCCGGACGCCCGCCGCCGCGGTGAAATCCTTTTCAACTCCGCCAAGATGACCTTTCAGGGGCAGTTTACCTGTGCGAGCTGCCATCCCGGCGGCGGCGCGGACGGCCTGAACTGGGATCTGACGCGCGACGGCCTCGGCAATTTCATGAACACGCGGTCGCTCCTGGGAGTCGGCGATACGGCGCCGTACGGCTGGCACGGCAGCAGCCCAACCCTGAGCGACCGCGTTACCGGCACCCTGCGCACCCTGCACCGGCACGAGCCGCAGGGCACGGAGGTCGCGGATCTCGTCGCCTACCTCAAGGCGCTGGCGCCGCCGCGGCCCCGCCCACAGCGCAAGGAGGATCGGGCCGCGGCGGTTCGGGGTAAGGTGCTGTTCGAGGGAAAGGCACGCTGTAGCACCTGTCACCACGGAGCCCCCCTGCACGACAAAGTGGCGCACGACGTCGGCACGCGGACCACGGGCGACACGCGCGACCGCTTCGATACACCGTCGCTGCGCGGCGTGGCCCGCACGGCGCCCTATCTGCATCACGGCCAGGCGGCGACCCTCGAAGAAGTCTTCGGCCGCCACAACGCGGCTCAGCGCCACGGGGCGGCCCACCTGCTATCGCGCGACGAACTTGCCGACCTGATTTGCTATCTGAAGAGTCTGTAATCGCTTCCCCCTTGGGAGCCCCAGGAACCCGTCCTGGGAGTTCCCTGTAAGGGCGGGAGCCGAACACCACGCACATCAACTCACCTCGCAAGCCCAGCTGCAACGACGAGGGAAGCAGTCTCCAAATCGGCTTCTTGTTGGGTTCGACCGGCTCCGCAGTCTATAATGAAGGGGGCGTTTCGCCTCCAAGGCAGGCGAGCTAACCGAAGGAGACCGCCGATGGCCACCGACCTGCGGCAGCAACCGAAACTTGCGCCGGCGTCCAAGTACGAGCAACTCGTCGAGGAGCAGCTGGCCCGCGCCCGCGGCAGAATCCGGCGACTCGACATCCTCGGCTCGATCCTCGCTCTGCTGCTCGGCGTGCTGGCCTACGCTCTCGTGATGGGGATCGTGGACAAGGCCCTCGACCTGCTGGAAGCGGTTCGGGTGACGGCGTTCGTCGTGTTCCTGGTGGCCCTCTGCGGGTATCTCGGTCTGTTCGCGTTCCGCCTGGCGAACTGGAGCGTGAACCCTTACTACGCCGCTCGCCGCCTCGAAGAGACCATCCCGAACGCCAAGAATAGCCTCATCAACTGGCTCGACCTGCGCGACGAACCGATGCCGCCGGTGATTCGAGGCACCCTTGGCCGCAAGGCCGCCAAGGATCTCGGCGCCGCCGACCTCGAACAGGCGGTCAATGGGCGGCGTGCCCTGTGGCTGGCCGGCTCTGTCGGCGGACTGGTGCTCGTCCTGCTCGTCTGGTGTCTGATGGGGCCGTCGCAGTTCGCCTCGCTCCTCCGCCGCGCTTTCATCCCGTTCGAGAAGGGCGCCATCGCCCACCACACCAGGATCGAGCTGTTGCAGCCGCACGGCGGCAACCTCACCGTGGGCGTGCGCGAGCCTGTCCGCATTCGCGTGAAGGTGACGGGCCACGTGCCGCGCGTGAACCAGCCTGATGCCCTCAACCTGCATTTCCGTTATCGCCAGAGTGACCCGTACATCGTGCGCCCGCTTGAAGAGGATGCAGAGGGCGAATGGCTCAAAACGCTCGTCCCCGACGACGTGCAGACGGGCTTCTGGTACAAGGTGACCGGCGGCGACGCGGCGACGCCGGAATATCAGGTCAAGGTGCGTGCCATTCCCCAGGTCACTCGCTTCGAGGTCAAGTATCACTATCCCGCCTACCTGCGCCTGCCCGACGTGCAGGCGAATTACGGGCCGACCGAGGCAAGCATTCGTCCCGACCTGAAGGCGCCGCGCGGCACCGAGGTGACGCTGATCACGCGAACCAATCGCGCCTTGAAGACGGCTCAGCTGGTCATGCGGCAAGGCGCCGAGATCAGGCAACTGTTTGGGGAACCTGTCACGGGCGACGCGGAGGCGAAACAGTTCCAGTTCGTGCTCGACCGCGACGGCGAATACCACACCGAGTTCACCTCGGTCAACGACGAGTCGAACCTCGACCGCAGCAGCAAGTACACGCTCGAAGCGGTCCCCGATCGGCCGCCGGTCGTAAAGCTCACCAAGCCGGGCAAGGACATCGAACTGCCCGCGAACGGGACGCTGTCGCTGGAAGGCGCCGCGTGGGACGATCACGGTCTCAAGGGCATGACCCTGCGTCTGCGCCTCAAGAAGGATCCGCCGGCGCCGGACCTGGAGCCTCGGCCCTACCGTCCGGGCGTGTCGTTCCAGCTGGCCAACGGCGCCTACCTGAAGCATCTGATCTACAAGGACTTCGTCGCTCTGGAAACGCTAAAAACGGCCAAGGGCCAGCCGTTCCCACTGGCTGCGGGCATGGAGGTCGAATACTGGCTGGAAGCGATGGACAATTGCGATTATCCCCCGGACGCGGGCGGGAATGTCGGCAAGAGCCTGGTGTATCTTGTCAAGATCACGCCGCCGGTGGATCAGAAACAACAGGAGCAGCAGCGCCAGCAGGCGCAGGCGGAGAAGCAGAAGCACGCGCAGCAGCAGGATCGCGAGCAGCAAAAGCAAAACCAGGAGGCCGCCAAGGAGAAGGATCGTCAGAACGAGACGCCAGAGCAGCGAGCCAAACGGGAGCAGCAAGAGCGCGAGCAGTTCGAGCAGGAGGCCAGGCAGCTCAAGGATGCCCTGGACGAGAAGAAGCGGCAGGACGAAAGCAAGGGCGGCGCCAAGGGCGATCCGCGGACCGAGCCGAAGGGCGGCGACAAGCAGGGGCCGCAGGACTCGAAGACGGAAGCCGGCAACAAGAAGGACGAGCAGCAACCTGGCGGCGCCGGCGAGGCTGGCGCGAAGAAGGACGAAGGCAAGGGCGGCGAAAAGGCCGACAAGGGCGATGCCAAGGGCGCCGGCCAGCAGCAGAAGCAGCAGGCTCAGCAGGGGCCGGGCGACGGCAAGGCCGAGGGCCAGCAGAACCAACAGGCGGGATCGCAGGGCCAGGCCAAGGACGATAAGGGAGCGGCAAAGGAGAAATCCCCGTCGCAGCCCAAGGGGCCGGGACAGCAACAACCCCAGGATCAAGTCGGCGAGGGCAAGGATCAGGGCGGCAAGGGCGAGAAGCAGGAGACCGCCAAGGTCAAGGAGGGTGGCCAGCAGAGTAAGGCCGGCGAGCAGCCGAAGGGCGGCGAGAAGACCGCGGGCGGTCAGGGCCAGAAAAACGAGGCCGCCAAGGCCAAGGGCGACGGCCAGGAGCAAGGCGCTCAGCAACAGGCCCACGGCGACAACAAGACGGGGCCGAAGCAGCCGGACCAGGTGGCGCAGGGTCGCGGCCAGGGCGACAAGGGCAAGCAGCCGGAGGCCAGTCAGCAGAAGGGGCCGGGGCAGAGCGAACAGCGCGCCGAGCAGCACAACCAGGGCGAAGTGAAAGGCCCACCGCAGCAGACGGCCGAAGGGCCGAAGGGCCAACCCAAGGAAGGCGGCCAGCAGGGTGCCGGCGGCCAGCCGAATGGCCACGCCAAGGGCGCCGATCCGAAACCCCAGCAGGGCAGCGGCGCGCAAGCCCGCGAGAAACAGGCGAAGCCGGAACAGGCGGCCAACGCCGGCGCGGGCAAGAGCGACCGCGACCCGAAGATGGACCGCAGCACCGACACCGCACGGAACGCCGAGAACGCGACCCGTGAGGACGTCGCCCGTCTGGAAAAGGATCTGGAGCGTCAGGGCCAGCAGCAGGAAGAGGCAATCGATGAGCTGTCGCGCATCCGCAAGGAGGCGAAGGATCGGGACGTGCGCAAGGCGGTCGAGGATCTCATGAAGAAGTATGGCATCCGCCCCCAGGAGGATCCCGGCCAGGTGAAGGACCGTCAGGATCCGAGCAAGCAGGGCACCGAGGCGGACGCCAAGGGGCTAGGCAAGGAGCAGGAGGGCCCGAAGAAGGGACCGCCGACAGGCACGGCCAAGGAGGAGGGCCAGGGTAAGCAGGGCGAAATCGGCAAGGGCAAGGGCAGCGATCCGGGCAAGACAGAG
>DASPXY010001636.1:0-5311 GCA_035637055.1 Gemmataceae bacterium
TCGAGATGAAAAATGTTCTGGGGATCGCCAGTCGTCCGGCTTGAGGCGGGTTTCCTGTGGCCGAACCGCAGTGGGTGACCGCGGCTTACCATGCCCTCACTCAAGGTAGTAGGTGGCCAGTCTTGAGTTGCCTGGTGAGACGGGCTCAGTATATTTGGGCGGAACTGGGAGGATTCCGCCATGAAGAAGTACAAGGTCACGCTCACCGCTGCCGAACGCCAATCTCTCCACGACTTCATCGCCGCCGGCAAGGCGGCGGCCCTGAAACTGGCCCACGCACGCATCTTGCTCAAGGCCGATGCCGCTCCCGACGGGCCAGCCTGGACCGACGACCGCATCGCCGAGGCCGTCGAGGTCAACCTGACCACCGTGGAGCGGGTTCGCCAGCGCTTTGTCGAGCAGGGTCTGGAGGCGGCTTTGGTCCGCAAGAAGCAAGTTCGCCCCAGCCGGGAGCGAAAGTTGGACGGCGATGGCGAGGCCCGCCTGATCGCCCTGGCCTGCGCCGAGCCGCCGCAGGGACGCAGCGCCTGGACGCTGCAACTGCTGGCCGACCAGTTGGTGGAACTGCACGTCGTGGACTCGATCTCCGACGAAACCGTGCGGCAAGTGCTAAAAAAACGAACTCAAGCCGTGGCTGAGGGAGCAGTGGTGCATCCCGCCCGAGGCGGATGCGGAGTTGGTCTGTGCGATGGAGGACGTGCTGGAGGTCTACCACCGGCCCTAGGACGAGAAACGGCCTCTGGTCTGCCTGGACGAGGCCAGCAAGCAGTTGCTCGGCGAAGTCGTGCAGCCGCTGCCGGCCGCACCCGGGCAACCGGAACGGTTCGACTACGAGTACGCCCGCAACGGTACGGCCAACTTGTTCATGATTTCGGAGCCGCTGCTGGGCTGGCGGGCGGTGCAGGTCACCGCGCGGCGGACGGCCAAGGATTTCGCCGAGGTGGTGCGCTGGCTGGTGGAGGACATCCATGCCGACGCCGACAAAGTGGTGCTGGTGATGGACAACTTGAACACGCACAAGGCGGCGTCGCTGTACGAAGCGTTCCCGCCAGACCAGGCCCGGCGGCTCATCGACCGCCTGGAAATCCATCACACGCCCAAGCACGGCAGTTGGCTGAATAGGGCGGAGATCGAACTGAGCGTGCTGTCGGGGCAGTGCTTGGATCGGCGGATCGATAACGCCGGGGAATTGCGGCACGAGGTGTCGGCCTGGGAAGACGAACGGAACGAGCGGCAAGTGGGCGTGAACTGGCAGTTCACGACCGCCGACGCCCGTATCAAGCTCCGGAAGTTGTACCCGGTAATTCAAACTTGACGCCCTACTAGACACGCCACTTTCCGCGGATTCCCTCGGGAGAGAGTGTCGAGGAGGGAGCGTTCATTTGACTAACCCAACAGCCTCTCACACCTATATCCTCAGGGGCCGTGTCGAGACGTCTGCTCATTTCGACGTGAGGGGGAGATCGAGCTTGTTCGCTCCCGCCTTGATGTCCACCGTCGTCTGGGAGTTTTTGTTGTACTTCTCCGGGACGACCTGTTTCGTCTCGTCAACCGTATTCGGGGGATCGCCGGATGGGATCTGCTTGCCCGTTTTCTTGTGCCAGTAGGCCTCGACGCGGTACATGCCGGGTCTCAGGTTTTTCCCATCGCCCAGCGCATATCTGCCCTCCTTGATTTCTCCAGAGACAGGGATTCGCTTGCCCTCACTGCCTGGCTCGCCGATCGGGAAGAGGGTCATTGTTCCTCCGTCCAGGGGCTGGCCATCGAAGGTGACGCTCCCTTCAAGGCGAGTCTCGTTGGAGCCGCACCCAACCAGCACGACTGCGGCCAGGGTTGCAGCGAAGCCAATCCACAAGTGCCGAAAAGAAACCATGACGCAAGGTCTCTCGTGAGCAAAGGGGTGGGGAAGGATGAGGGGACACGGGCGAGTGCCCCCTCGTGAAAAGTTCGCCTCAGAGTCTGTCCGAGAAACAACTCCGCGGCCGGCGATCGTTGTTGAGAAGACTTCTTGTCGGCGGCGATCGCTGGCCCGGGTGCCCCCCCTTGAGACCGAGGCGGCCCGATTAAAAGTTCGGCAAGGTGACGGGCAGGCGGTCCCTTGGGTTCTGCAAGCGCTGCAGTGTGAAGTTGTAGCTGTTGACCGTCGGGAAGTTCGTATAGGCGTCGTTGGGATCGGCATCGACGCCGTTCGAGAGGAAGTGGACCGCGCCGTCCGCGAACACGAAGTTGCACCCGTTGGTGTGCTGGCTGTTGTACGCCAGCCGTTGTTCGCTGCCGGTGGTAAACGTCGCGCCGGCGGCCGGTTGCGGGTTCAGTCCTCTGCCCACACGGCCTTCAAAACTCGCCGAAGTGTTGTTGTGCCGAATCAGTGAGGAGCCTGCGACGTTGACCGTCATGTCCCGCTCGCCCGCCAGGAGAGTGTTACTGGTGCCGTCGGTGATCCCCTGGAGGGTCATCATCGTCGGCCTGCTGCTGCTATCGGGGCCGAGAACCCAACGGTTGATGACATAGTTGGTTTTGGCGTAACTGGCGAAGTTGGGGTTGAGCTGCGGCGTACCATCCGCCGGGCAGACAAAGACAGCAATCGATGTGATGATGATACCGGCTGGGGGTGGCGGCGCGCCAGGCGTGACGATGTCGGGGGCGAGACTGACGTACATGGGATTCTGCTCGATGAAGGGGCAGATAAGAATACCCCAACTCCAACCTGGGCTGGGAGCGACGACGGCGCCAGTAGTCGGGTTCAAGCCCGTGACCCAGCCCGTGGGGAGCCTTTTGTAGGTGTCGTGGTAGTTGTGCATGGCCAGGCCAATCTGCTTCAGGTTGTTCTGGCAAGTCGAGCGCGCAGCGGCGGAACGCACCTGCTGGACCGCAGGCACGAGCAGACCAATCAAGATGGCGATGATGGCGATGACGACCAGCAGTTCGATCAGCGTGAAGGCACGCCGCCGGCCGCAGGAGCCACGATGAGATCGGTACACGGTTGAACCTCCAGCAAGAACTCGAAATGAGAGAGGATGTTGCCGTTCTTTGGAGCGAAGGACACGATCCTGCAATTTGTCGGCACCAACGACATCACTGCCCGACGTGATTTCGCGGGAGCCGACGGGATCCCCCTGTGGGGCGAACCAACACGACGGATGTCCCCGGAGGTGAATGAGGTCTCTCCGTCGAAAGTTCTCTGGGCATGGGTGAACGGAGCGGTTGTCCACCTCCCGAAAATCGTATTGTATCATGAAAATCTCATGTGACGAGCACCCGAAAGATTAAAAAGTGATGAGAACGGGGCGGAAGGGGTCGAAACACCCCTCCCCGCTTATCAACAACGCTCGTCAGCGAATGCGAGCCGCTCGTCGGAGCAGCCAAAGGGCATGCCACGGCCAACCCTTCGTAGTTGGCCGTGGCATGCCTGTGCCGATGCGGTCCACGGGATCCAAGCACCCGCGGGCGCGGAAGGTGCAACTCGGTGCGGATCACTGCGGGAGAAACGCCGGCTTCCCATCATCCCGGACCGCGATCAAGGCGAGGGTAGAGAGGCTGATGCCGTCCGAGATGAACCGCACCGAGCCGTCGCCGAACGCGCCATTCACCCCGCCAGCGTGCGCGGAGTTCAGCGGGATGTTATTCCCGAGATCCAGGCAGACGCCGACGGTGCAGTCGCCACTGGCATTGGTAAGAGGCACTAACAGAAAGCGGGTGTGGCTTGAGGCTCTGGGGTCACCCAGAACCGGAAGCAAATGAGGGCCAAGGCGAGATCGCAGAAGGCGTACTTCGTCTCGTTGGTCTTCTCGGTCACGAAGCGCAACTTCCGGAAACCATGCAACCAGGAGATGGTTCGCTCCACCACCCAACGGAACACTCCCCAATGACTGCCATGCTCCGTCTTCCGCTTGGCCAACTTCGGCTCAATGCCGCGCTGACGCAACTCCTCCCGGTGAGGCTCCGAATCGTAGGCCCGGTCGCCGTAGAGCTCCTGCGGGCGGCGCTGGGGTTCGCTGGCGTCATCCAAGGGACCACCACTGTCCACCAAGGGCAGCAACTCCTTGATCTCCGGCACGTTGGCCGGCGTGACAGCGCCCGCCAACGGAATGCCTTGGGCATCGACCAGGACATGCTGCTTGACGCCGGGACGGCCGCGATCCGTCGGGTTGTTGCCACTGTCCTCGACGCCGCCGAAGGCCCGCGCCAAGGTGCTATCGACGGCGGCACGTACCCAGTCGATCTTGTCCGCGTCGTCCAAGCGATCGAGCAAGAGCTGATCCAAGCGGAACCAGACGCCGGCCTGTTGCCAGGCTTGGAGTCGGCGCCAACAGGTCATGCCACAACCGCAGCCCATCGCGACGGGGAGGTCTTCCCAGGGGATGCCGGTCTTGAGGACGAAGAGGATGCCGGTGAGGGCTTGGCGGTCGCCAATGGGCTTGCGGCCAGGGTAGCGGAAGCGGCGCGGCTTGGGGGTAGGCAGCAAGGGCTCAAGGAGAGCCCACAGAGCGTCGGGAAGAAGTGGCTTGGCCATGACAACACCTCCGAGAGCACTCCGGGCGACCCAAGGAAAATGTGCTGCGAATGCCATGCCGAATCCCTCTTTCTGTTAGTGCCTCTGAGGCAATGACGCAGACCAGCAGGAACAACAAGGTAGCACCCACAAAAGCAGGGTGCCGGCGCATCCATTTCCGTGCGCGCTCGGCGACGGTCGGCCGTTTGGCCTGGATCGGCTTGTCCTGCTGACGTACCGCAGCGTGCCGAGGAGTTCGCCGGTCATGGTCAAGCCGACCTGGCTCCGGAATTGTGCCAGTCCGAAATCCGTGATCCACACTTCACCGCGGCTATCCAGCAAGAGATTCGCAGGCTTGATGTCGCGGTGGATGATTCCTGTCTGATGCGCGTATTCCAACGCCTCAGCGGTTTGCCTGCCGATGGTGGCCACCGTCCGATAGAACCGATGCGTGCGTGCCGAATGTTCCGTGGAGATTGCGCCCACTGCCTGCGTTGAGTTGCCGCTCGTCCGCTCTTTCTCACTTGTTGGCTGCTGGCCGTTGCCAGCCTTTTCCTGCCCCTCCGCCAGAGCGGCGATGACTGTGGCCAAACTCTGTCCGTCAATGAACTGCATCGCGTAATAATGCACGCCGCGTTCGCAGCCAACGGCGAACACCGGGACGATGTGCGAATGATGGAGATGAGCGGCAGCCTCCGCCTCGTTCCGGAACCGCTGCAGCTGACGACTATCCACGCCAGCAACGAACGGCAGGATTTTCAAGGCGACGCGCCTTCGGAGAG
This sequence comes from Gemmataceae bacterium, assembly GCA_035637055.1. Lineage (GTDB taxonomy): Bacteria > Planctomycetota > Planctomycetia > Gemmatales > Gemmataceae > DASPXY01. Next base: position 5,275 of record DASPXY010001636.1, read on the forward strand.
AAATTTGCTCTGCTTCGTAGACGACGCCCATGCCGCC
>DASPXY010001637.1:0-3231 GCA_035637055.1 Gemmataceae bacterium
GGAAAGCAATGGCGAAGAAAGCAAAGGCGGCGGCCGCGTCGGCAGCCCCGGAGTCGGTCGAAACGATCATCAGCCGGAAAGCGCCCGGCCCGGAAGTCGTGCTCGTCGGCGGCATGCCCGCGGGCGGCAAAACCACGATCACAAGCGTCTTGACCAAACAGGGCTACGAACGCCTCAACCGCGATACCGTCGGTGGCAAGGTCGATGACCTCCTGCCGCGCCTCGATACCCTGCTTGGGGCCGGGAAGTCCGTCGTCATGGACAATCTCTATCCCACAAAGGAAAGCCGGGCCGGCGCCGTCAAGATCGCAAAGAAACGCGGCGTCGCGATCCGCTTTTTCCTGATGGACACGAGCCTCGAAGACGCCCAGTTCAATGCCTGCATGCGGATGATGGAGCGCTGCGGCCGCGTTCTCCATCCGGAGGACCACAAGCAGGCAGCCTACAAGGACGATCCGGGGCTGTTCCCCGTGGCGGTGCTCTACAAGTACCGCAAGGAGTTCGAGGAGCCGGCGACGGGCGAGGGTTTCGCCGCGGTGGAGAAGGGCGCGTTCGTGCGCCGCTATCCGGCCGAGTGGACCAACAAGGCCGTCATCTTCGACTTCGACGGCACCCTGCGCACTCACGAAGGCAAGGAGAAGTACCCCATCAAGCCGAGCGAGGTGCGGGCGATGCTGGACCGCTCCGGCAAGGTGCGCGATTACGAGGCGAAGGGCTATCTCCTCCTTGGGGCGTCGAACCAATCGGGGATCGCAAAAGGTACTTTAACTGCTGCTGACGCCACGGCGTGCTTCGTCGAGACGCTGCGGCAGCTAGGGCTGACTTTCAAGGAGGTGCGCTTCTGCCCGCACAAGGTGCCGCCGATCTCCTGCTACTGCCGCAAGCCCGGCCCCGGCATGGGCGTCGAGCTGATCGTCAAGTACAAGCTCGATCCGCGGCAGTGCATGTATGTCGGCGACCTCGGCACCGACGCCTCGTTCGCGGCCCGCTGCGGCTTTCAGTTCGTTGATCACAATGAGTTCTTCCGGGCATAGTGCGTATTGTTCGTAGTCCCGCCTTTAGGCGGTTTGACGTGTTACCGCCTAAAGGCGGGACTACGAACAACACCTCGCTTGGCTCCCCGCGAGCGCCTGTGCCGGCGGGCGTCCCGGAATTGCTGAATCTGCGGAGGATGCCGTGCCGAATCAACTTGAGGGGAAGCGCGAGAGTAGCGAACCGAGCAAGGGAAGCGCACGGGAGGGAACCCATGCCTGCGCAGCGCTGTGCTGTCTGGTGGATCGTGCTGGTGAGCGGCTTCGGGTGGTTTGGGGGGACAGGGCAAGTCCTGGCCCAGGCGCCGCGTGAAATGCTGCCCCAGCCCAAACCGGTTCCCACCATCGAGCTGCCCCCGTCACCGCCGTCAATCCTCCCCGCGGAGGTCAACGCGATCGACCTGCCCAGCGCCCTGCGCCTGGCGGGCGTGCAGAACCCCGAGATCCTGCTGGCTCGACAGCGCGTCACGGAAGCGGTCGCCACCCGGCAGTTGGCGGCCGCTCAGTTCCTCCCGACGATCAACCTCGGCACCAACTACGATACCCACACTGGCCCGCTGCAGCGCTCCACCGGCCAGATCATCCAGGAGAACCGCGGCGCCCTCTACCTCGGCCTTGGCGCCTACGCCGTCGGCGCGGGCACCGTCAACGTCCCCGGCGTGGTGCTTGCCGGCAATGTCTCGGAGACCATTTTCGCCGCCCTCGTCACTCGTCAGATTGTGCGCCAGCGCGAGTTCGCCGCCACCGCCGTCCGCAACGATGTGCTGCTCGCCGTCGCCGTCGGCTACCTGGAACTGCTGCGAGCGGAGGGGCGCCTGGCCGTGGCGCTGCGGACGCGCGGGGAGGCACGCGAGGTAGCCCGCGTCACCGCGGCCTACGCCAAGACCGGGCGTGGCCGGCAGGCCGACGCCGATCGCGCCGCGACCGAGTTGGAGCAGCGCAACGCCGACGTGCTGCAGGCGGAGGGCGACCTGCTGACAGCGAGCGCCCGACTGGCCCAGGTGCTCGACCTCGATCCGTCGGTGCGGCTGCGCGCGGTCGATGGCGCTGTCGTGCCCGCGCCGCTGGTCCCGGACCCGATTCCGCTGCCCGAATTGCTGGTCATCGCGCTGACGCGGCGGCCAGAACTGGGAGAGCGACAGGCGGCCATCCGGGCGGGACTGCTGGCCTTGCGCGGGGCCAAGCTCCTGCCATTCTCGCCGAACGTGGTTCTCGGTTTCAGCGCCGGCGAGTTCGGCGGCGGCAGCAACCTGGCCGCCGAGGGCATCCTGCAGGCCGACGGCACGATTCTCCAGCAGCCGCGGTTTGGCAGTTTCGACCAGCGCGTGGACTTCGACGCCGTCGTGTACTGGTCGCTGCGCAACCTTGGCCTCGGCAACCTCGCGCTGGTCCGGCTCGCACAGAGTCGATTGCGTGCCGAGGAACTGCGCCGGATCGAGGTGCTCGATCGGGTGCGCGCCGAGGTGGCGACTGCCTACGCCCGCACGCATGCTCGTTTCGCCCAGATCGCCACCGGCGAGCGGGCGGTGCGGTCCAGTCAGGAAGCGTTCCGCGAAGACCTGACCCGCACCCGCAACGGCGAGGGCCTGCCGATCGAGGTGATCGACAGCTTGCGGCTGCTGGGCCGCAGCCGCTATGCCTACCTGGATGCCATCGTGGACTACAACCGTGCGCAGTTCGAGTTGTACGTCGCGTTGGGCCAACCGCCGGCGGACTGCCTCGCCCGGCCCGTTCCCGCTGACGTGGTCCTGCCCGCGGCGTCTCCGGAGCGCCGGCCGTAGGGTGTCAAGGTCAGGCTGCCGTCCTCGCGAGGCAAACCATCATGAAGACCCTCGGTGCGCGCCCGAACTCCCGGCGGTCAGTCGCCGCGCTGTTCCTGATGCTGGTGGGGCTGTCCGGCTGTCAGTCGCTCGACGAATGGACTCAGCGAAGATTCGTGCCTGACGCTCCCACAGAGACAGCCAGTATCCGTGCCGGGCTCGGGCCGCCGACGTTACCCTCCTCCGAGGAAGACACCATTCGCCAGGCGAGTTTCGCCGGTGGCGACGCAGGCAAGAAGCCCATGCCGCAGCGCCGCGAGGCGGACCTTGCGGAATCGCCCCCCGTCGTGCCAGCCCCCGTCGCGGAACAGGCTATCGATCTGGAGACGGCGCTCCTCCTGGCCGGCGTGGACAACCCGACGATCGCCCTGGCTCAGGAA
>DASPXY010001638.1:0-3556 GCA_035637055.1 Gemmataceae bacterium
CCGGGAGAAGGTTCCGGTGGCCCGCGCCATCATCGCGGAGTTCGGCTGGTTCCTCGCCAGCGGCGGGTTGGTGAAATTGGAGCGCAATCCCTTCTTCGCCTTCGTACCGACCGCGGGACTGGTCGAAGGGGCGACGCCGGAATGCCGCGGGCCGCGTCAACTGCTGCTCTACCAACGTGCCCAGGACGCGTTGCTCTCGCGAGCCACGGCGGCGAGCGGTCAGGCGGACGGCACCGCGGCGCTCATGAAGAACAACCGCGATGGCCAGGGCCGCTGTCACGGCAGTCATGAGAATTACGAGGCGACCATCGCGTCCGGCCCCAGTTTGGTGCTCTGGCGCGTGCTGGTGGCCCTGCTCCCTGCCCTGGTCGTGCCGCTGCTCATTACCATCGCCGCTGCCCTCGCCCTGGCCTTCCTGGTCGCTCTTCCCCTGGTGATCGTCTGCGTCTGTTGCCAGCGCCGCGGGGAGCGGCTCGCGCTGTGGGAAAGGGCGCTGGGCTGGCTGCTGTACCTGAGCATGCGGCCCATCTTCCTGCCGATCGAGATCCTCATGCGGCTCGCCGCTTTTCGCCGTGCGCGCCGCGGTCTGCTCCCCTTCCTCGTGAGCCGGCCCATCATCGCCGGTGCCGGCACCGTCGGGACAGACGGCCGCTTCGGGCTGTCGCCGCGGGTGGGGGCCATCTGGTCGGTGGTCAGCAGCGCCGCCGAGTGCTCGCGCCCGATCTTTTACTTCGGACACATCTGGAAAGGGGTTCTCGGATTATTGATGGGCGATCGCTGGGGGTACAAGCGCCTGTTCCAGCAGCGCCAGCGGTTGCAGCTCGGCGTCGGCGACTCGAACATGGCCCAGCAGGCGGAGTATCTGAAAATCGGCACGACCCTCCTGGTGCTCGACGCGATCGAGGCGGGCGCACTGGACGATGCTCCGCGGCTGTGGTGGCGGCCGCTGCACGCGATGCGGTCGATTTGCGCCGACCCGGAACTGAAGGTCAAGGTGCGGTTGAGCGGCGGCCGGCGCTGGACCGCCCTGGAGATCCAGCGCTATTACCTCGACGCCTGTCGCCGTTACGTGGAGGGCGCACGCGACCCGTCCCCGGAGGCCGAGACGTTGCTGCGCTTGTGGGGCGAAACGCTCGACGCGCTGGAGGGTGATCGGCGCCAGCTGGTCGGGAAGATCGACTGGGTGACGAAGCAGTGGCTACTGGAGACGGCAGGGGCGGGCGGCTCGGTGGCGGCCCATCGCAAGATTGACCTGCGCTACCACGAGTTGTCGCAGGAAGGTTACTACGTGCGGCTGGAGGCCGCCGGCGTTGCGCCCACGCTGGTTGAGCCGGAGGAGGTGATGGAGGCGATCGGAAGACCGCCGGAAGGGACGCCGGCGAGCATCCGCGGCGACCTGATCCGTCAGTTCGCCATGAACCCGGAGGCGGTCCGCGCCAGCTGGTGTGCGGTGATCGTGAACGCGACGACCAAGCCGCGCGTCGTGCAGTTGCAACAAGGCACTCCACGCGACACCTGATACCGTTCCGCGAACGTGAGGAACCTGCGCATGTCAACCGGTACTCCTCAGCAGTCAGGTCAACCTGTCCCGCGGAAACGTCGCTGGTGGCATCGGCCAATCCCGTTGGCCTTTTGTGTCCTGATCGTTGCCAGCGTTGCCCTGGCCTGGTACGCTTGGTACGTCTGGGAGGGCTACCACCGCGAGGCGGAAGAGCGGCTTCAGGAGGCGTTCGCCGAAACCGACCGTCTCGATCCCGGGTGGCGGCTGATGGAGTTGGAAGCAGCACGGGCGGTGATCCCTGAGAAGCAGAACTCGGCTCTCCATATCCTTGCGGTGGCAAAGCAGATCCCTAATGAGTGGAGCGCTGCTCCGGAGTTCTGGGAGTTGTTCGAGACACTCCCTCCTGAGCGCCAACTCAACGAGATGCAGACCAAGGCCCTGCGTGCCGAACGGGCGAAGGTCGCCGTGCTGCCCGCAGCACGCAAGTTGAAGGAGCTCTCGAATGGGCGCTACCCCATCGCCTACCAGCGGAATTGGTTCAAGACGACGGTTTCCGGCCACGAGGCACGGACGGTTGCCAACCTCCTGAACTTCGATGTCCTGCTGCGCGCTCACGAGATGGACGCCACCGGCGCTCTCGAATCCTGCCACGCCCTGCTGAACTGTGCGCGTTCTCTCGGCGATGAGCCGGCCACGATCGCCATGTTGGTTCGGGTGGCCTGCCGCATGATGGCGGTTTCCGCCCTCGAACGAATCCTGGCCCAGGGCGAGCCTTCACCGGCGGGGCTGGTAGGACTTCAGCAGCTGCTGGAAAAAGAAGAAGCCGAGCCATTGCTACTGACTGCCTCCCGGGGCGACCGTGCCGCAGTCGATTGGATGGTCGAGGGGCTGCAGATGGGCGAACTGACGTTGGACGAGCTTTTCAAGGAGGTTCCGAAAGGAGACAGGACGGTTCCGAGAGATGCCAACAATATCAAGCTCCAACGCGCAGCCCTCCTCCGCCACCACACTCAGCTTGTCGAAGCCATGAAATTACCTGTGGCGCAAAGAGCAGCGCGGGTCTCCCAGCTTAGCCCGGAGATGGGCAAGGCCCCTTTCCTCGTCCGTCATTGGTCCTTAGGGGGGTCGGCGCTCATGGAGGCCGACGCACGCAGCCAAGCACAGTTGCGCTGCGCCATTGCGGCGGTCGCGGCGGAACGGCACCGCCAGGAGCGCGGCACCTGGCCCGATTCGCTGGCAGCGCTGGCTGCCAAGGGCTACCTCAAGGCGGTGCCGGCCGATCCGTTCGACGGCGCTCCCCTGCGCTGGCGACCCCTACCCGATGGGGTGTTGATCTACTCCGTTGGTCAGGATGGCAAGGACGATGGCGGCAATCTCGACCGCACGGACCCGACACGCGAAGGGACGGACATTGGCGTCCGCCTTTGGGATGTCAGTCGGCGTCGCCAGCCACCCTTGCCGCCACCGAAGAATCCACCCGCTCCCGACGGAGGCATACCGGAGGGACCACCGGCGCCGTGATGTCATCCACGCCTCAGCAGAACTTGGCCCGGCGTTCGTGCTGTGGCTAGAATCATCCTGCACGGTTCCCCTGTCATACCGGAGGTCAACGATGCCATTACTCGACCATTTCGCCTCACCTCTCGGCGATGATTGGCCCTGGGACGGCTTCCACGGTACCTGGGCGGCTGCCATCGCCGCGCACCTGAATGCCGACCTCCTTCCCCCCGAGTATTACGCGGTGCCCCTGGTCAAGCGCGGTGGTCAGGTCGAGATCGATGTCGCCACCTTCGGGCGCAACGGCGGCAGCGGGGGGACGACAGGATCGGCGGTCGCGACTGCTGTCTGGGCGCCGCCCCGACCTGTCCGCCTCGGCCCGCTCGATTTCGTCAGCCTCGATCTCTTCGAGGTCCAGATCGTCCAGCGCGTGGGCGGTCCGCAACTGCGGGCGACGATCGAACTCATCAGCCCAGCCAACCGGGACGGCCCCGCCACCCGCCGAGCCTTTGCCATCAAGTGCGCCAGCTACCTCCAGCGCGGGATCTCGGTGGTGAC
>DASPXY010001639.1:0-3670 GCA_035637055.1 Gemmataceae bacterium
GGTGCGTTCCCAAACAGAGTTTGGGAACGAGAAGCCAAAGTGAGCACGACGCCCGAAGATGACAAGATGACCGAGGAGGAGCCAAATAAGGATAAAAGGATATTGATTATATTATATATCGCCCTTCAGCGCTCCGGCAACGTCGCTATGTGTTGGGCCGCCGCTGAACTGGACCACGACTGTCGGGGTTCGGTTTTCGAGCAGCACGTTCAGGTCGTTCTCGCCCAGGGGAGATGTGAACACACAGCCGATGCCCCATTTGCCGTCGGCGCCCGCCCGCACCCAGCGCACCCGGACGAGCCACAACGACATCGACTCCTGCTCCGTATCGGACACCTCCAGACTGAGGGTCGTCCCTGGCTCGAAACGACGGTCGAGTTCCAGCCGAATCCCGGTCAGCGAAATGTCCTGCACCTTGGCCTGCCAGCGTTCCTTGGTCTCGCGCAAGGGCCAGCAGGAAGCGTCCAGGGCAGCCGGAAAGCGGGGCGCCGTTCGCCGATCCTCCGGACGCAACGCCGGGGCCTCCGCAGCGGCCGTTTCGGCCCCCAGCGCGTCGATGAATTCCCGGCACGAACTCTGCCGTCGCTCCGGGGCGGCGTCCAGGGCACGGCAGATTACTCGCTCGATGTGTTCGCCCAACGACGGGACGAGACGCCGCGGTGGCACAAAGTCGCTCTGCAACTTTTTCCGCAGCACGTTCAGGTTGCCCTGGCCCGGGAACGGCACGCTGGCCGTGAGGGCGTAATAGAGCGTGGCGCCCAGGCCGTAGACGTCGCAGCGTCGGCCCCTGCCGTTTGACGTACTTGCCGAGGTTATGGCCGTCGATGAACTCCATGACCAGATAAGGCCGTCCTTCTTCCAGGCCGAAATCCAGGCCGCGGACAATGTGCGGATGCTGCAGCGAGTGGGCGGCCAGGAACTCCTGTTGAAAGCGCTTGAGAGGGACGGGGTCGGCCGCCTTTTCGACCGCCATCACCTTGACGGCCACGATCTGCCCCGTCTGCTGATGGCGAGCCCGGTAGACGCGCCCCATGCCGCCGCGGCCGATCGGCTCCAGGAGTTCGTACGGACCCATCCTCATGGTGGCGACCAGGGAAAAGCGTGGTGATTGAGACCGGCGGCGCCGGTCATGACGCCATCGGCTACCTGCGGAAGCATAACTTCAGATCCGGCCGCCGTCAAAACAGGGGTCTTCGTCGCCTGTGCAAGCGAGGTCTGGTTCGTAGTCCCGCCTTCAGGCGGAGATGCCTCAGCCGCCTGAAGGCGGGACTACGAACCAGACCTCGCTTGCACGCGCATCAATCTTCCACCTTCCGGCGGACGTACCGCTCCGGGTAAGGCGCGTCGCCGCGCGTGGCGTGCCAGAGGATGCGATTGAGGGTGTCCTCGTCCGCCGCGTCTTCCACGTCGAAGTTCAACGCCAGGGACTTTTGCGCCCAGTAGAGCGCCTTGCCGGTGAGCTTTTTCAGCGGCGGATTCATCTCGTCGAGCGGGATGTTGTTCGGCAGACAGGTGTACGCCGTCAGGTCGGGCTTCTCCTGGAAACAACTCCGCATCGGCGTCGCCGACAGGTCGAGTTGGTTCATCGGCGGCAGCCCGAGGATCAACTCAATGGTGCGCACCATGCCGGTCTGGTTGTAGTTGGTATGATCGACGAACTTGCGGCGCGTGTACGGGCTAATCACCAGGGCGACGGTGCGATGTCCATCAACGTGATCGAAGCCGTTCTGCGGATCGTCCTCGACGATGAAGATACACGTCTCCGGCCAGAAGCGGCTCTTGCTGACGGCCTCGACCACCTGGCCGACGGCCAGGTCGTTGTCCGCGACCATGGCCCGCGGCGTCGGTGAATCGGGCTTCGTGCCGTTGGTGTGGTCGCACGGCAGGAACAGGTAAACGAGGTTCGGAAAGTCGCCCTTGCGCTCGTACTCCTTGAACTCATCGAGAAACAGCTTGGCTCGATAGATATCCGGCGTCACCAGCGGGAAGCCGGGGAAGTGCGGGTGCGTGTACGGCTCCAGGGTCTTCATGTTCGGCTTGACGTCGATTTTGACCTTTTTCGTCCCGTTTTTATGGTCGTTGTAGACGTCGAGCCATTTCGCCTTGGCGGGGGTATAGGTCGTCCGGGCGAACTCGCCGTAGTTGCGGAACGTCTTTTTGTGGAGCAGGGCATTGTCCCAGAGAAAACCGCTCGGCGCGAAGGCGAGGGCGTCGCTGCCTTCGTAGGGATAGCTGCGCGTGAAGCCGCCGAAACTGCGTTCGAGATAATCGGTAACGTAGGCTTCGTTCAGCCAGGAGTGGCCGTCGGCGCTGAGCACGCCGCTGCAGTAGAAGTTGTCGAACAGGGTAAACTGCCGCGCCAGGGCGTGATGGTTCGGCGTCACCTGCTCGCCGAACATGACCAGGTTCGGGTCGCCATTGCCCTCTTTCATGTCGCCGAAGACCTGATCGTAGGTGCGGTTTTCCTTGATGATGTAGATGACGTGCTTGAAGACCGACGGTTCACCGTGCCGCGCCGGCACCGGCACGGGCTTGACGCCGGCCCGCGGTTTTTCCAGTCCCATCAGGCTGAAGCCGAGACGGTTGTTCGCGTTGACCTCCTTGGTGTAGGCGGTCAACTGCGCCGGCGGCGGCACGTCGATGATCGAGACCGAGCCGAGGTGCTGGTGCGAGTTCTTGCCCTTGTCCTTGGGGCCGGGGCCGGCGAGCGAGCCGTGGCCCTTGACGTTGGCGACGAACAGTTGCTTGCCGTCGGTCGAGACGACCACCGCGCCCGGATACCAGCCCGTCGGAATCAGGCCGAGCAACAGGCTCTCTTTGCGCCGGCCCGCGGTCACCCCGTCGGAGACCGTGTCGGCGAGGCGGACAACGGCGAGGCAATTGTTGCTGCCATTGGCGACGTAGAGCAGATGGCCGTCGGGGCTGAGGGCCAGGGCGTTCGTGCCGCTGCCGAACGGCAGCCGGTGCTCGGTGCGGCAAGAGATCGTTTCGACGACGGTGTCGGTCCGGGTGTCGATGACCGAGACGGTATCGCTATTGGCGTTGGCGACGTAGACGAAGCGGCCTTTCTGACTGACGGCCATGCTGCTCGGATGTAGACCAACCAAGATCGTTTTTATCTGCTTCCAGTTACCGCCGTTCTTGGCGAGGACGGAGACGGTGCCGTGATTGGCGACGCCTGTCCGCGGATCGATGCGCACCGGCGTCTTGGAACTTGGCGCTTGTGGGTCGCCTTCCTTCGGCGGATCGCCGCCCCAGTTACTGACGTAGGCACGATCGGGACGCGGGAAGACGATTGTGAACGGTGCGACACCGACCGGGACGACTTCCTCGACCGTACCCTTGTTGAGATTAACCCGCTGCACGTTGTTGCCGCGCGTCGAGGTGACCCACAGTTCGCCGGGCGCCCGCACGGCCATGCCGGCGGGGTGCGATGAGCCGCCAACCTTCGGTTTGGTCAGTTCGATCTCCTTGCCCCAGCGATAGCTGCCGTCGGCCTGACGCTCCGCGACGCGGATGTGATCCTTCGCGTCGCTGGTGTAGACGCGGTCGCCTTCCGCCGCCAGACCGACAACGCTCAGCCCGACCTTCGACGCCAGCGTTTGCTTGATGGTGCCGGCTGCGGCATCGAGGAAGATCAAATTGTTCTTGTTTTGGACGGCCAGTGTCT
>DASPXY010001640.1:0-3393 GCA_035637055.1 Gemmataceae bacterium
TCGCAGTTGACGTGGGCGATGACGCTGGCGGTGGTGCTCATGCGAGGGCCTTCCATGCGGCGGGATGTGCGGCGGGATGTACGGGGGCAGGGCCAGACGCGCGGCCTGGCCGGGGCGGGGTGCGAGGGGATCGGCTAGGCGGCGCGGCGGCGGCGGCCCCGGCCGCGTGGCAGGCGGGCCAGGCCCTGGGCGAGGGCGTCGCGGCGGTCCAGGCGGCGGACCCGCCAGGCCAGCCCCACCAGGCCCAGCAGCACGATCGCCACCAGCAGCAGCACGCCCACCGGCAGCGGCACCCCGCCACGGGCGGCCGGGCGGGATGCTTGGGCCGGCGCGGGCGTGCTGGCCGTCGGGGCGGCCGGCCGGGTCGTCCGCGGCGGCCTGGCCGCCGTCGGCGTGGGCCGGGTGGGCTCCGCCGCGGCCGGCGCGCCGGCCGCCTGCTGCCCGGTTGCCCGCTGCCAGGCGCCGGCGGCCAGCCGGCCCAGCCGCGCGCTGCCGCTGGCCACCCCCGCCGCCATCCCGGCGCTGGCGCCGCGGGTCGCTGGCGTGAACGCCAGCAGCAGCGCCAGCACCGCCACGATCACGTACTCGACCACCGCCCGGAGCAGCGTCCCGTCGGCGCGGTGGGCCAGCAGCAGCACCCCCAGCAGCCCGGCCAGGAGCAGCACCAGCGCGGTCATGCCGCCTCACCGCCCGCGGGGGCGGTGGCCACGGTGAGGGGCGCGCCGGCGTCGGGGGCGAGCAGGCGGCCAAGGGCCCACTTGGGGATGTAGATCGTGCCGCCGATCCGCTCCGCCGGCAGCGCGCCCGCCTTGACCCAGTCGTAGACGGTGTTGATGTGCTTGCCGAGCAGCGCGGCGACCTCGGCGACGGTGTAGGCGATCCGGCCCGACTCCCCCGCCAGACCGTGCCCGGTGGCGCCCTGCCCGCCGGGCAAGGCGGTACCCTGTGTGTGCATCTGGGCTCCTAACCTCGATGCGACCTGCGGCCTCGGCACCGGGAGCACCACCTCCCGGGTACTGCCGAGGCCGTATCCTTCTTCCTCACCTTAGGTTCAGTATCGTTCGTTGTCAACAAGTATCGATACTGATCAGCTCAGCATAGTCTTCTTGCTGACATCGGCGACGCTTCGTGGTGGAATGCAACCGAGAGTCCGCGGGCCATCTCAGCGAGGAGCGACGTGGACGAAGCAGCCTGGAAGGACTTCGGCGAGTGGATCGAGCAGTTGCGCGTGCGCTCGGGTCTCACCGTCGGTGAGCTGGCCGAGCGATCTGGCGTCTCGCGGGTCTGGCTCCAGGTCCTCCGCAAGGGTGGCCGTCGCATCGAAGGCACCTGGCGTCCTCCCAACCCCAAGGGGGACGCGCTGGTGCGCGTGGCCCGCGCCTTGGACGTGCCGGTCGAGGAGATGCTTGTTCGCGCCGGAAGCGCGACGCCCCAAGGCGACCATCCGGACCACGAAGCCGTGCCAGCCTCCGGCGCTGTAGCGCGAGTCCCAGAGCTTGAGCAGAGGGTTGAGGAACTGACGGAGGAAGTCGCCGAGCTGCGGCGGCTCCTTGAGGAGGGCGCGAGGCGCGCCAGTGGTCGGTGAGGTATGGCATTCTGCTCGGTGCACTTGAAGCGAGCGGAGTAGCCAGGTGAGGCAGCGCCGTCATGAACGAGAAGGAGCGATCCGCCCTCGGCGGCGGTAGACGGTCAGCCGAGGTCATCCCGCTGCGACGTGGCGCCCCAAACGACGAACTCGCAGACAGCCTCCAACGTCTTGCGGACAAGGCCATTGGCGCCTTGACCGAGCTGGTAGCCACGGCAGACGCGCAGGGAATCGAGTTGTCGCCTGCTGTCAGGCGTACCGCCGCTTCGTTCGACGGGACGCTGCCGATGGTGGAAGGGGAGCCCGAGCAGTCATCAGCACTCGCCCAAGTCGCGGCTACCCTGGACGAACTTGTAACTGCCCATACCTTGGAGCTCGACATGCTCCGACGCCAATTTCTCCGCGCCCTCGGCGCTGCGACTGGCACAGCGATCTTGCCGGTCGGCCGCGTGTCGCCAGCCGAGTCGCCAGTTGACGGGGATCGGGCCATCGAGGCGGCCGACCGGCTCGACTACGTCCTCAGGCACCCCCGTAGCGTTGATATCGCGGCCGTGAACCAGCTCCGCGCGCGGACAGCCGGTCTCAGTGAGCGATTCGATCAAGCCCCTTCGACCTCGCTGCTCCCTACCGCCGGACAGCACCTCAGCCAGGTCATGTTCTTGCGGGGGCACGCCCCCGATAGCCGTGTCCAGCACGAGCTGCACGCCATCGAAGCGATATCGGCCATGCTCATGGGCCAGCTTGTGTGGGACGCATCCCAGCGGCGAGACCACACAACCGCGAATGCCTACTACGATCAGGCGATCTCTGCCGCTCGCCGCACCCAGGACGTTACTGCCGAGGCGTACGGCTTCCTTCGAAAGAGCTTCGTTGCGCTGTACGGCGATCGGGACCCGCGACAGGGACGCGCCTTGGCCCGACAAGCAGCACTGCTATCAGGCAACGGGGCGAGCCACGCCCTTGCGGGGCTGGCGCTCCTGCATGTCGGCGAGGCATTCGCGATGCTTGGCGAACGCCGAAGTTGCGAACACGCACTCGGTGCCGCCGAATCGCAGTTCGCGCAGGTCCAGGCAGCGGACCCGGCGTACAGCCTCTACTGCCCCGACCAGTTCGGCCGGCTGAAGGGCTCCTGCTACCTGTTCCTCGGGGATCCGGGCAAGGCGCAGCCGATCCTGGAGAGCACTGCACGCTCTCTGCACGAGAGGCAGAAGTCGCGGGCCATCGTCCTTGGAAACCTGGCCCTCGCCCACATCCGGCAACGTGATCTCGATCCCGCAGTGGCAGTTCTTCACCAGGCGGTCGACGTGGTGGAGTTGACCCGCGGTGGTGGTGCGCTCAACGTCCTGTTCACCGCGGGTCGTGAACTGCGCCCCTGGCAGCAAGAACCTATCGTGCAAGCCGTGTATGACCGGCTACTCGCTCTGGTCGCGGCGGCCTAGCGGCCCCACCGGCGAAGCGTGCGCCCGGTCTGCTGGTGCTGAAGGCGACGGCAAAGGAGGAGCCGACGGTGCGGTCCGGGTCAACCTTGGCGGGTGACGAGCGTGCCAAGCAGGAGATTCGTGCGCGGGTCTGGGCGCTGCTCGACCGGGAACAGGCGGCACTGCCTCCGGGCGCCGAAGGGCGAATCCCGAACTTCGACGGCGCTGACGAGGCCGCCGATCGCCTCGCCGCGCTACCGGTCTGGCAGAACGCCAAGGTCATCAAGTCGAACCCCGACAAGGCGCAGCTTGCCGTCAGGGCGAGAGCACTCGTCGACGGCAAGCTGCTGTACATGGCAGTTCCGCGGCTTGCCCACGAGCGGCCGTTCT
>DASPXY010001641.1:0-7718 GCA_035637055.1 Gemmataceae bacterium
ATGCTGCTTCGAGCACGGCCTCGAATCGCTCATCCTCAACGATACTGCTTTCGTCGCGTAGCTCTTTGTAGGCCATCGAGTTACCCCGTCCACTGACGCAAAAGGAGAACAGCAAGCGGACCGCGTCGTCCTCAGACGATCGCGTCCGCAGTTCATCGAGCGACTGATCGAACAACCAGGCACGTACCCTCTTGCCCAGTTTGCCGAAAGAGACGGTCTTGAGTTCATCAATGATGCGCTGAAGCGATCGACCTGTCACAACATAGCGGCGGGTGATCAGCTTGATTAGAAAGGGGTTTCCCTCTGTGATTTCGTAGATGGGCCGGAGTTCTCGGTCCGCAGCGGTGGCGAGATCAGAGCCGGTGCCATCGGCCACCAGTCGGACCAGATCGTAGGTCTCCTCCGCCCCTAGCGGCGGAACCCTGAGATCACGAACGTCGAGATCTTCCTGGGTAACCGCCCAGCGGGTGGTGGCGAGGATTTTGTGTGGCCTGCGCACACCCAGTTCTCGCAAACGTTGGATCACACGGTCGGCGGCACGAACGACCTCTAAATTATCCACCACTACCAGTAGTCGCGCGCCGTCAAGTTCATGCTCGATGTGCGCGCGCAACTGCTGTTCCCACAGTGCTTGGCTGGGTGCCAGCACGCACTCAAGCTGACTGCCTATCATCCGGACCACATCATGCCAGTAGATAGACTCCACCGACGCGCCGCTGACGTCGGCCGCGGAGAAGCGGGTGTTCTTCGCCGAGGCCCAGACGAGGTGGGTGAAATCGCTGGCTGCCGCAATGCGCTCGACAGCGGCGTAGGTAATGGCTGTCTTGCCGACACCACCAACGCCGGACACGGTGAGTGCTGAACTCGTGGTCTCGCTGAGGACTGCACGTGTGAGGTCATCAACAAGATTATCAACGTGGATAAGCTCTTGCGGCTCTACGAGGGCATAGGAATGCCAGCTCGACAATGATCGATGGTCTCGCCCGGGACCGGCCGCCTCCACCGGAGGCCCTAGTCGACCTGCTGTTGAAGGATCGAAAGCCGGCAGGCCTGCCGGGCCCGTGAGATTGATAGCGGTGATAATGTCGCGGCCGGCGGTCGGTGCAGAACTGCCTGTGACTGCATGGACGTCGCGGCCGGCAGTCGGACCGGACCGGCCGGTAATGATCACGTCTCGACCGCCGACCGCGACGCTGTCTTCCGCCTTCATACCAAGGCTCGGCGAGCCGTCCCGCCTACTGGACCGGCGGGCGCTATGCCAAGCGGCCACCACGACCGCGGCGAACAACACGACCCCAACCGACCACCAGCCGTAGCGGTGGAACGGCCGCAGCCAGCTCGGCCAAGTTGCCCGATCGGTCACCGCAAGGGTGACGGCGATAGAAAGGCCGCCAGTGGTCAGTGTGCCCAGCGCGGCCAGTGTCGCGACAGTAAACCTGGTACGCATGCAGTCTACCTACGGGTCGGTCCGGGCCGTCCAGGGCGGACGGCGCAAACAACCGTATCGCATCTCGCGAACTCGCCAGTGCGCAACCAACTGGGCCAGCTGAGTGCTGCAGCACGACCGTGGAGTCGCTCAGCGTAGTGGGGGCCGGGGAGGGCCATCTGGTCGGCGGCAGACTCCGACACGGTCCGGCCGCAGCGGTGGAGGTCAACGACGGGGCTACGGATTACTTGCGTGCCGGAAGTCGGAACGTTGGAGGAGGGGCACTGACACCTGCGAACGCTCGACGGAGGGTCCAGCCGCGGAGTCAACTGGATTGAGCTGCGGTGATGGTGGCGTGATGGTTGCAGGTTCAAGTGCTCGGCACGATCCGAACCTGCGCATGCCCTGTCAGCCGGTCATGGCCTTGCCGCACAATATCCGTCGCGGCGGACCTTACCGTGGTGGCCCGGAAGATGGATGACGGGGCCGCTGACCAGCGGTGTTGCTGCTGGTGGGGTGTTCGGATTGTGTAATGCTGAGTGCGCGACCCGTACATTGCTCGAACACCCTTGGCCATACGCGGTCACCGCCGGATGGCCGCCCGTGTGGCCTGTAGGCACCGGACTGGGGCCGGAGGGCGCCCGCAGGGTTGTGCTGCAGATCCGCCGCGACTCGGGACGACGGTGCGGCCTGCTTTGAGCAGGTCCAAGACCTTGCGACGGAACTTCGGTGGTAGCCCTCTTGGCATGCCGACCTCTACTCGGTCAACGGCATACAGGTCAACCAAGCCAATCCACATAACCCAGGGCACATCGCTCTGCCTCTTGGGACCTCCAGGCCCGGTTTTAGGCCATCCCACGACACCGTGGGACGTTAACCGCTACGCGAGCCCAGGGATCGCATGACATACTGCTCGCATGGCCGAGAAGCCTTTGGTCCCTACTCAGGGTGACACTGAGCGTGCCCGCGCAGTTGGCGCGTTGCTTACGGCCGCAAGGAGACTAATTGAGGTCGGCGACCTGCGATGGGAAGAAGTGCAAGAAGACCACCGGCTGTTAGTAGTCAATTACGTCATGCGTCGCCAACTAGAATCCCTAGAGGCAGCCCTCAAGCTGGCGTCGGAAAACTTGGGACATCTCTCAGTCGCCTTTGTCCGAGCTGCCTTGGAAGAGATGCTCTGGGTTCGGTTTCTCGCTTCACTCAAAGTCGAGACCTCACAGCGTTTGCTGCTTGCGATGGCGAACTACGATGGGCTTCGCTCCCTATTGGCGCAGCGAGGATACGTGGGCGATGACGTCATGGCCAGCCTCTGGTATCCGGTTGAGTTTCTTGACGCAGCGGAGAGGAAGCTTGTCTCGGTCAAAGAGGATCTGAAGCAATTACGTGCCGAGCTAGGCTGGCGCGGAACGCTGCCGTCAGGCGATTGGGTCGCAGAATCGGTCAATGAGGCTCCTTTGTATGAGTATCTCCATTCCGCGACCAGCAGAGCTCTACACTTTTCTGTCGGCGAAATCTTCCGCCGCGGGTGGGGGAATCCGAAAGGAATCTTGGTCACCGACAAATCAGAGTTCCGCGAGCACCTCAGCGAGTTTGCTTTAGACAGGCTCTGGCGCCTGCTGTTCGAGACAATAGCTGCTGCTCTTCCGCTGCTGGAGGCCTCCGGGATTACCTCGAGTGATCAATTGACCGACGAAGTCATGATGCCCTTGTTAGATGAAGTGCGTAGATTGGGCAACGTTCCGCTTGTTCACGCCGCAGAATGGAATCTCACGCCTCAAGGGCCTTTGAAGTCCCCGCAAACTGAGTTCTGACGTACAGAAGTCCGGAGGTCCCAGGGTAGAGGAGAGAGTACGCCGCATGTCAGGGCAGCACTCGGATCCTTGACGGCCGGCTGAACGGTGAAGATGGCGGCCAGGTCACCGGTTAGCTGCCCTTGTGGCCCATGGAACGGGCACGGCGTTGCTGACCCATCCCGTTGGCCGAACGAGCTTGACGTACGCGCCTTGGTAGCCGATCGAGTGCAGAACCAGCAGCGTGAGCTAGTGGTGAACGAGCAGCCAGGCGCTTCCGGCGCTGGACGCCTTCGCCAACCACGAGGGCGTGGACGCGCCGCGGCTGCTCATCGGCGCGGGCATCCCGACCGACATCGACGCCGCCTTGAAGGCATCGCCGTGGTCGGGCCGCTTGTCCAGCGTCAGACGCCAACCGTCCACCTCGATCCGCGATCGTGCCGCCCACCACTGGGCGCGGCCCCCTTTCAACCGCACAAGGCCGATTGGCTCGATGATATCGGGCAGGTCAGCCAGTGAACGAGCACAAGTACGCAGCATGACACCCCGGCTTCTGGCACCCCACGCCCAGCGAGCGCCCTCGTACAGCCTCGATCGTGTAACAGCACTGAAGGTGACGTCGGTCGATCCTCGGACCGTCTAAGATCCTGCACTGACAGGCACCGAGGCGGAAACCAGATATGCGACATGCTGATGGGGATGCAGTGTTCAACGTTGCTTCAGCAGGCAGCATCGCAAAGCACGGACGGATGGCGTCTATGGGCCCCCGTCGCGTCGACGATCATAGCTGCGTTTGCTCTGCTAGTGGCATTCTCCAACCGTAGGACGGCAAGGAAGGCATTGAAGTTGTCGGAGGGCCAGGAGGAGCGCCGCGGAGCACGCCTGGACCTCAGCCTGATCGACGGGATTTCGTGGCGGCCGGCAGGTGGCAGCTGCAGGTGGATCGGGATGCAAGTACTCGCTGTGAACCCAACCGATCGTGACGGCTCGCTCGTCGCCGCCGACCTACACGTCACCTACACGCTGGAATCAGGTGACGGCATCGTTATCAAGGTCCCCCATGGTGTGGCTGGCGTGACGCTGCCGGGAGGCATCACGGCGCTGGATATCCCAACTCGGCTGCAAGCCAACGGCGCAGTCAGCGGATGGTTGATGTTCAAGCTCGACGATGCACTCATCGCGGACCGTGCTATCGAGCGATACGATGCCGTCATCCGTGACAGCCGGGGACCTGTGGAAACGGTCCAGGCTTGGGGGTTACGGGAGATCACTGATGGCGAAGCGTCGTAGGAAGAACACCCTCCCGATCAAGGATTTCGTAGCAATTGTCGCGGATGGGGCCATCGCAGGGCAAGTCGTAGAGGGTGCCAACGTCCCCCTTGTTATCCTCGACACCACCAAGCGCCCCGACATCGTAGAAGCGATCCGAGTGCATGCGCACCTCCCACCCGGTGACGTCGCGTTCAGGTGGGGAGGAATCAAGGGCCACCCCGACGACGTGCTCCTGGTGCTCGACTTCCAGCGACCAATCGAGACAAGAGCAGTCCTGCGCTTCAGCATCGCAAACCAAGGAATCCTCGTTGAAGCGGCGCTCACCGCCAAGGGGATCTACCTCCAAGCCGGCAAGCCAGGTGACCGACTGAAGCACGACCCCTATCGCCCGAAGATGTTCGTCGAACTACCCGACACGGGATTCCGACCAAAGTGGGATGAACTATTCGTTAGCCGTATGACGGCTGTTATCCGCACTGAACACAGACTCCCCCAACGGGAGGCGGAACCTCTAGCTCGCAAGCTCATTGAGCAGCTACGAACGATTACAACGTTCCGAATGCCAAGAAGGTAGCGCCCGTGACCGCGAGATCACGGCACACCCTGCACTTCTTCCGCGCCATCCATCACTGATGTAAGGCGAGAGCGACATGCATTAGAAGGCACGGCACCGGGAGCCGGGCTGCATCTGATGATCGCGCTCGGCGAGGGATAGTCCAGGTTTCTGGGTGCCGCGGTGCCTGGGGCGCCTGCCGCCCCGGGCCTGGTCAAGGCTTGTCAATGAAGAACGTGATGGTGGCGGCGAACTCGGCAGACGCGGCATACATCGGCGAAATGGTGCTGGCCGTCGCAGCGGGCCAGCGTGACGTGTGGCAGCGCCGCAGCGAAACCCGGGTTCCGCAGCTCGTAGGCATGCAGCCGGCCGAAACCGCTACTTGACCAGGTCAGACGCTGATTGTGTGCTTGTGCGTCGTGTGCCCACACCCCGGGATGTCCACGGGGCCACAGGCTCCCAGCTCGACCCGGACGGGGAGCTGAACGGGTCAACCATGCCCGATCCAGCTTCGAGATGCAACTCCCGTCACGCCCTCTGACCTGCGGTTTTGGGCGGCAGCCGACTTGCATGCTGCACCCTCACGCGTGCCCCGCGGCTCGCTGGCGGAGAAGGATCCGCTGGCTGGAGCAGTAATGTGGGCACACGACGCGCAAGTTCACATGCTCGTTATTCCTGCTCAGAGGGCCAATTCTGAGAGTCGTGTGCTTACGAGCTGCGGAACCCGGGCGAAAGTGTCGGCGCCGTCGACAGCGACTACGCGCCCTGATGATCGGCAGGCGGTGTCATGCAGTACCCGTCGCGGCGGACCTTGCCGTGCTGGCCTGGCAAACGGATGACTGGGCCGTTGACCAGCGGAGATGCTGGTGGCGGGGTGTTCGGATTGTGGGAAGTTGGGTGCACTCTCCGAAACACCGGCCCTGAGCAGGGCAAATGGCCTCGAGTACAGAGAGACCGACCCGTACATTGTCCGAACACCCCTGGGTCCGCCCATCTACGACGCGGTCGTCCTCGGAAGCGCCGTCTACTTGGGGCGGTGGATGAAGCCCGCGAAGGAGTTCGTCGCACGGGGGTGGGCTGCCGGCATCGCCCAGGCGCTGCGGCCTGCCGCGGCGGGCTGAGACGCTCCGTCACGCTCATCCTGGTCGCCGGAGCGGGCGGGCCTGATCGGGTCGGCCGTCGCATCGCACCTCACGAACGAGGCGCGACCCAGTTCCCCTCGCCGGCAGGGAGTCAGGCTGGCCCCTCCGGTCAGGCCGCGACGCGATGGGCGAGGAAGCCGGCGAGTTCGTTCCGGACGTTCTCCGCTTGGCCCAGTATGAGGTGGCCACCCGATTCCAGGCTGACCAGGCGGGCACCGGAGATGCGCCCGGCGGCGCGCGTGGCCGCGTCGTAGGAGGCGAGTGGGTCGTCTTTCGTGTGGACGATCATGGTCGGAACGGCGACCGCCTCCAGGTTGTAGGCGTTGACGTCTGCGTTGGAGACGAAGGCGTCGAACATCACGCCCTGGACCTTTGCGGCGATGGGAAACAGGCTGTCGATGAACTCGGTGACGAACCGGGCGTCGTCGCCGGTCATCGAGTACGTCTTCGGGACACCCGCCAGATAGGCCATGGTGTGCGGCGA
Source organism: Gemmataceae bacterium (assembly GCA_035637055.1). Classification (GTDB taxonomy): domain Bacteria; phylum Planctomycetota; class Planctomycetia; order Gemmatales; family Gemmataceae; genus DASPXY01. The sequence continues at coordinate 6,668 of DASPXY010001641.1, forward strand.
GCACACCTTGAGTGCCCACATGGGGAGATCCCCATAAAGCATTCGGGCCCAGGCGGGTTGAACGACGGCGGTCCGGCCTCCCGGGAGGTTGCCCGAGATCACGACCAGGTGCTTGACCTTCTCGCGGTGGCGAAGCCCCAACTGAAAGGCCGAGGTGGCGCCGGCCGAGATGCCGATGACGTCGATCTCGCCGATCCCGAGGGCGTCCAGCAGCGCGGCGAGCGCGTCGGCCTGGGTGGCCGGGGTCGCCTTGGCCAGCATGGCCGAGCCCAGGTAGCCGAATCGGGACGGGGCGATGATTCGGCGGTCCGGACACAGGTCGCGGACGGAAAGGAGACCCCCGTCGCAGCCCTGGAAGATGCCATGCACCACGAGCACCGGCTCGCCGGAGCCCCGTTCGGCGTACTCGACCGCGCCCCATCCCGTCGGGACCACGCGACGATCCACCGCGGCCACGCGGGCGCGGGCCGCCTTCATGTCCCGGCGGTACCTGAGTGCGAGGTCTCCTGCGGCCATCGCCGATCCGCCAGCCACTGCGGTGACGAGCAACCTACTCTTCCTCTGGTGAAGCCGCCGAAATGCCCGAGCGTCCTTCTCGTGCGCATTCATCGTGCGCGCCCCCCTTCGTTTGCCCCAGGCGCCACAGCCCGCTCCTCCCGACCGGTGGGTGCCGCGGAGATGAAGTCCCTGACGGCGTCCATGACCTCGGCGGTCTGCTCCTCGTGCGGGTTGTGCCCGGCGCGCTCGATGATCCGGACGCGCGCGCCCGAGATACCGGCCGCAAGCTCCTCCTGACACTCCGGCGGAACACGAAGTCGGAGCGCCCGGCCATCACCAGCGTCGGCACCATGATCTCGCCGAGGCGGTCCAGGACCGTCCAGCCCCTGACCAGGTGGCGGAAGCCGAAGATCTGGGCCTCCGGCCGGAACTTGGTGCGCCACGCTCCTGACATCAGCTGTCGCACCAACGCCCGGAGGCTGGGGTCGTGCTGATAGGCGCTGCCGATCCGCAGGAAGATCGGGAATTGCTCCCGTGGTTCGAATTCCCCGTT